>NZ_JBHSRF010000008.1:0-194730 GCF_042658925.1 Sphaerisporangium aureirubrum | reverse complement strand
AACGCCGGCGGATAGCCCCGTCGTCCCATGCCACTCTCCTTTCAACGAGTGGCACAAGAATCCAGTAATCCACCTCCACTTAACTCGGGACACACCACCGGTCTACTCGGGTCCATGGGAACGGTTGGTGATTGTTACGACAATGCGATGATGGAGTCATTCTGGGGGACGATGCAGCTCGAACTACTCGACACGAGAACCTGGAAAACCCGGGAAGAACTTGCCAACACTGTTTTCGAATGGATTGAATGCTGGTATAATCCCTACAGGCGCCATTCCGGTATAGGAATGCATAGTCCCGTCACGTTCGAGGGCCTTCACCTGCCCTCAGACACCAACGAGTGGCCTCACCTCAGGTGTCCGTGCTACGAGGGGAACCTCACCCCGGAATCTGGCGCTACGCCTGGCCGGTCTGGGTGGCATCATCGCCACGAATTGAGGGGGACGGCTGCTCAGCGTCAGCACTGGTTAGAGCACATAGGCACTTCCAACAGCTTCCCCTCGCCTAAAAGCGGCTGCTGCAGGACTGCCGCCCCCTGGGCGGGCTGATGTCGAGGTTTCCGCCTCGGCGGGCACGGGACATGCGCGGGATGATCTTGCAGGCAGTGCGGGCTAAGCAGGACGTTCACGCAGCTCACACCGCGTGAGCCAGCCTTACGGCCGCCGCTCTCCTAAAGCGGGTGCCGCAGGTTCGGCCACCAGCAAAGTGCCCTTGACCACCGCTGCCGCGTCCGCCAAGTCCGTGGTCGCGGGGCCGAGCCTGAGCGAACTTCGCGATAAGGCGGACGATGACGTCCGTACCCTCTGGACCCTGCTCGAGCAATGGGCCGACAAGGAAGAGCTGCTACCCCAGGCGTCATCGTCTCGGGCCGGAGCGACCTGCGCATCGGGCGGCTCTATCCGAAGAATCGGGCCTTGTGCATCAACCTTGGCCCGTTTCGCGGGCGGGGACGCAATGAACTAGCGGACGTCTGCCTCGCGACCTTGCGCACGCTGACGAGCAAGCCGCTGACATCGGCCTATCCGTTCTTTCCGGCGCCCGATGCCGTGGCCGAGTGGGACGACGTCGCAGAGCTCCGTCGCAAGCTTGCCATGGCATGAAGAGTCGGGAACGTGGTGGCGGATCCGCCGGCTACGGCGCGTAAATCGGCGGTGTGATCGACCGAAGGAGTTGCGCCATCGTGGTTATCGCCACTATCGCCCATCTGATCTGACGGGGGCGACACCCGCATCTGAAGATGCGAGAACACGGGCGTTCCCCCAAGGCCAGGTAGTTAAGGGAATTTGGTTCTTGTCAAACGGCTGAACAGGCAATGGGGCTCCTGTAGATCAGATGTCGGCGAAGATCACCCTCGTGCCGGACGGGGCTCTCCTCACGGCCGACATCCGCGGCGCTAGCGACGGAACGCTGCTCTTCGTCCGCGACGGCTACCTGTCCTCTCTGGAGGTCTATAGCCCAGACGACGCCCCCGCGTGGCTGCCGGAAGCCGGACGCTTCGACGTGCGCGGCCTCGCTGACCGTATCGATGGAGGTGGAGAGTCGGCCCCTCGCCGGCCTGGCTGGACTCGTGGGAGGTCGGGAGGGCGAGGACGCCGGGGACAGGGGAACGCCGGGCGGCGCCTGAGGGGCCGCCCGGCGTGCGCATCTCCTCCATGACCGGCTGAGCAGCCGGCCCGCGGGGTCAACGTATGGGCGCGTAGCCAGCGGGGCGGGTCGTGAACGTGCCTCGGCCCTGCGTGCGGCTGCGCAACCGGGTCGCGTATCCGAACACCTCGGCCAGGGGCACCACCGCGGTGATCACCACCACGCCGGGCCGGGCCCGTGAACCGGAGACGCGGCCACGCCGGGCGGTCAGGTCGCCCAGGACACCGCCGGCCATCTCGTCCGGCACGGTGACCGTGATCTCCACGACCGGCTCCAGCATCCGCATCTCACTGGACCGCAGCGCCTCGCGCAGCGCGAGCCGTCCCGCCGTACGGAACGCCAGGTCCGACGAGTCCTTGGAGTGCGTGGCCCCGTCGGTCAGCGTCACCCGCACACCGGCCACCGGATGGCCGCCGAGTGGGCCGTCGGCGAGCGCGTCCCGGCAGCCGGCCTCGACCGCCCGCACGTACTCGCGCGGCACCCGCCCACCGGTCACCGTGGAGCCGAACGCGAACCCGCCTTCCTCCAACGGCTCGACGTCGATCACGACGTGGGCGAACTGACCCGCGCCGCCGTCCTGCTTGACGTGCCGGTACAGCAGCCCGCGCACCCCGCGTACGACCGTCTCCCGGTAGGCCACCTGCGGCCGGCCGACGCTCACCTCCAGCCGGTGGTCGCGGCGGAGCTTCTCCGCGGCTACCTCCAGATGCAGCTCGCCCATGCCGGACAGCACGGTCTGGCCGGTCTCGGCGTCGACGCGCACGACCAGCGAGGGATCCTCCTCGGTCAGCCGGGCCAGCGCCGACACCAGCCGGTCGCCGTCGGTACCGCGACGCGGCTCGACGGCCACAGACACCACCGGCTCGGTCGCGGCCGGCGGCTCAAGGAGCAGCGGCGCCTGCGGCGCGCACAGGGTCGTGCCCGTGCGCGCGGCCTTCGGCCCGACCAGCGCGACGATGTCGCCGGCCATCGCACTGTCGGCCTCGCTGTGCCGGTCGGCCTGCACGCGAAGGATCCGGCCGACCCGCTCGGTCCGGCCCGTCCCGGCGTCCAGCACCACATCCCCCTTCCGCAGAGTTCCCGAGTACACCCGCACGTACGTCAGCCGCCCCGTCACGGTCACGCTCACCTTGAACGTCAGCGCCGCCAGCGGCTCGGCCGGGTCGGCGGCACGCACCGCACCGTCCTGGCCGCGCACCGGCGGCACGTCCAGCGGCGACGGCAGGTAGCGCACTACGGCGTCCAGCAGGGGCTCGATCCCACGGTTGCGGTAGGCGGAGCCGCACAGGACCACCACGCCCTCGCCCGTCCCGGTGAGGTCGCGCAGCGCCGCGGCCAGTGTCTCCTCAGACATCGAGGGCTCGGCGGAGAACTCGTCCAGCGCCCCCGCGTGCAGCTCGGCCACCGCCTCCTCCAGCAGTCTGCGCCGCCGCCGCGCCTCCGCCAGCAGGCCGTCCGGCACCGGGACCGCCGCGTACGCGTCGCCGTCCCACATCAGTGCGCGCATCGCCAGCAGGTCGACCACGCCGGTGAAGCCGTCCTCGCGCCCTATGGGCAGCTGGACGACCAGTGGTGCCGGATGCAGCCGCCTGCGGATCGACTCGACCGCCGTGTCAAGGTCGGCGCCGGGCCGGTCGAGCTTGTTGACGAACACGACGCGCGGCACGCCGTACCGGTCGGCCCGCCGCCATACCGACTCGCTCTGCGGCTCGACGCCCGCGACGCCGTCGAACACCGCGATCGCGCCGTCGAGCACCCGCAGGGAGCGCTCGACCTCGTCGGAGAAGTCGACGTGGCCGGGGGTGTCGATCAGGTTGACGCGGTGCCCGTCCCAGTCGCAGCTCACCGCGGCGGCGAAGATCGTGATGCCGCGGTCGCGCTCCTGCGGATCGAAGTCGGTGACGGTGGTGCCGTCGTGCACCTCACCGCGCTTGTGGGTGGCTCCGGCCAGGTACAACATCCGCTCGGTGACGGTGGTCTTGCCGGCGTCCACGTGGGCGAGGATGCCGATGTTCCGGATGGTGGCGATGGCGGTGGAAAGTCGAGCACGCATGGCTCTGGGCCTTTCGGGATCGTCCTGACAGGGAGGCGCGATCGGCCCGTGCGAAGGTGAGGGTCCTCGTCAGGGCGTCATCCAGTGACGGCCGCGCAGCCGGCACCGGGATGACGAAGACACCAGGATCACCTCATGGCGAGAGGGGAGGACGACGGCGACGGTGCGGTGGCGCATAGCCGACTCCTCTCTCATCTCGCGATCAAGGGGACTGTAGCCACCGCAGCGCCACGGGGTAAAGGGATTTACTCGCTGCACCGACTTGCCGCATCTGACCGGCACGGCATGCCGGTCGCCCTCTCCCTGGAACTGGGCCGCGTCCCGCCGTTGCCGTCCTTGGGCGATCCGGCATTGGTGGAACTCGTGCTGTCCGGCAGCGCGGGCGAGGCCGAGCGCTCCCGTGCCCTGCACCTGCTGGGCCTCAGGCTGACAGCACCGGTCCGCGTGCTGGCCGTGAAAGGCACCTCGACCGGCTTCGCCTTACCCGGCGAACCGGTCGTCCACGCCGACCGTCTGGGCGCCCGGATCGCCCTCGCCCTCGTCCTACGCCGGTTGCGCGACAACTAGCGTGGAATCCTCCACTTCCTCGCCGAACGGTGCGCCTTTTATGTAACCGGCCGCATGTCCTTTACTTCACCCAGGGCATAACGCAGCACGCCAGCGGAGGTCGCGCAATACTTTTCACCTACCCGAATCGGTCAGATCTAGATCGTGACAGCCCTTCCCATGGGCCGTAGAATATCGATGCCCGGGGCGGGCTGACGTTATAGCAAGTATCTGCTTACCTGTTCGGCGGGCTGCTGGTGGAGGCATTGTGTTGTCGTGGTGAGAATGGCACAGTCCTTGGAGGGGCGGGCTGGCGTTGAAAAAGGTCCATCGTTCCATGTGTACATGAGCGTGATGCCTCCATGGGTCTCGCGTGCTTTTTGGTGTGGGCATTCGAGGGATCGGTCGGAGGGAGCTGTGCAGTGGCCCTTGCGGGGGACGGCGCTATTCGGGAGACGAGCTCGCTCAACTTGGCGGACGGGAGTGCGCCGAGTCATGACCAGTATCTTGGCCTGATCAAGTACATGCGGGGGCAGTACAACGGCTATGACGTCAACGGTTGTGACAAGTGCAAGAAGAATGACGCCTGTACTGGGGGTGCGTGTTTTCTTCGTGTTGACGTCGTGCTGGACGAGGAGAAGTCGATACAGTTTTACTTCACGAAGCGTGACCTGTATCTGAGGGGGTGGACGATCGACGATCCTCCTCTCGGCGGTAATGAGACCACTTACGTGGCGGCCAGCAAGGACAATGACAGCAAGGACCTTGCCACGGTGCCCTCGGGGCTGGGGAGAATCATGGAGGCGGACCGTATCCCTATTGAGCACGGGCGATTCACGCAGCAGGCGAAGGATCCGGCGGAGCCGTTCAGGTTGGTGAATCGGTGGATCATCGGGAGCCAATTAGAGGAGGGGGTCCACCGGTATTCGAAGGAGCTGCTCGCTTACCGGGCCGATCCGCGGAAGAACAAGAAGCCGGGCTCGGCGAAGGTCGATGAGGCCGGTAAGGCGTTTGACGCGGTGGCCTACGTGACGGCGGAGATGGCGCGGTTCGAGCCGTACTGCATGAGCTTCTCGCTGGCCTGGAACGCGGGAGGCTGGGACGGGTTTCCCGGTTCGGGCGGCAGCGCTTCAGGTGGAGACGTGCGCCACGACCTTCCTCACTTCTGCGCCGCGGTCAACGAGTGGAGCAAGCTCTCCCAGCTCATTCGGGACGGCAAGGGGACGGTGGACATCGGCGGCGGTAAGTCGCTTTCCGTGCAGAACGCCAAGGACATGATCGGTGGAGGGGTGTTGTGCCGTCCGGGCATCACCTCACTGGACGCCTCCTCGTCCGGCGGGAAGCAGGGCAAGAAGCAGGGCAGGCGGTGAGGCATGGGTGAGGGGAGGTCCGGCGGGGAGGATTCCGTCGATCTTGGTGCGGTGAAGGCGTCTTTCCTTGGTTCGGGTGATCCCCCGAGGTTGAGTGCCGCGGACACCGCGCTTCCGGTGCGGTTGCGAGACATGCTTGGCACGTTCCCGGATGGTGCCTGCCAGGGGGTCGCCGGTTCGGGGCGGGCGGTGATGGACGGAAAGCAGACGACGCTGACGCTCTCCATGACGTGCGCGTCGTTTCCCTGGCCCACCGGCGCGAGCGTGACCGTCGCGGTGACGGGTGTGACGGCGGCGGTGACGGACGAGGGTGTCGTGACGCTCACCCTGAGTGGGGCGTTCGACGAGGTCGAGGTGACCTCGACGATGACCGGCGCCGGGGCCGGGCGGCTGACGGTCGCGGTGCGGCCGGTCCGGCCGGGTGCCTTCGGCGGAGAGTTGGAGAAGCTCGGCAGGCGCTTCGCCGGTGACGTGTGGCGACGCGCGCAGGACGGGTTGAGCGAGTTCGGGTTCGACCCTCGGGAGGTCGCCGGTTTCGACTTCCGCCTGGTGAAGGACCGATCGACCGGCCTCTACGACCTGTCGTCCGTGGCGGTGGTGGCCGCGCTCGACATCAAGGGGCTTCCGCTTCAGGTCGCGTTGTGGCTTCCCGATCTGCGCGTCACCGGTTCGCTCCGCGACGACACGCCGATCGGCGTCCGGTCACTGCTGGAGTCGTTCGGGATCCCCTCCGGTGAGGTGCCGGAGGAGCTGGCCATCGGCGACCTGTCGTTCGCGGCGGCCCTCGGACATGCCTATATGTTCCGGATGAAGGTCTCCGGTCTGTGGTCGCTCGGCCCCTTCAAGATCGCTTCGCTGTCCATGGAACTGTCCTACGACCCCGTCGAGACGTTCGTGGTCAACATCGCGGGCACCGTGGCGATCGGCTCGTCCTTCGGCATCGATGTCTTCGCCGCCAAGGGCTTCGGCAAGAAGGGCGGCTGGTCCTTCCGAGGCGGTCTGTCGGCCGGTGAGGACCTCGGCATGGCGGAGGTGACCGCGGCCCTGGGCCTGCCGGACGTGCCTGAACCGATCAAGAGCCTGGAGCTGACCAGCCTGTGGGTCTCCTGCACCACCGTCGCGGGCGCGAGCGTCTTCGACTTCACGGTGCAGGGCGACATGATGATCACCGATGAGATCCGGGCCTCCCTCGGGGTGACGGTCACCCGGGACAGTGCGGGCACCCGGTACGCGGGGACGCTGGACATCGCCGGCTACGACTTTGAGGTGGTGTTCGACGAGGACAGGTCCGGCGACGAGGTGGTCGCCGCCACGTTCCGCGGCGGCGACGGAGGCGTCGAGATCGTGCTGCGGGACCTGGTCGCGCACTTCTCCGACGACCTGGCGGCGGACGTCCCCGAGAGTCTGCGGATCGACCTGAAGGACGCCAAGTTCGTCCGGGTGAAACCCGCCGGCGGCCCGGCGCGGTTCTGTGTCGGGGTCGACCTTTCGTCGTCCATCGACCTTTCCCGGCTTCCCCTGGTCGGCGGGTTCCTGTCTCAGGTGGGGACGTTGAGCGTGGAGAACCTGCAGGTCCTCTACAGTTCCGCCGACTTCACGGCCCAGGCCGTCACGTCGGTCAACGGGCTGCTCGGGCAGGCGCAGGTGGTGCCTCTGCCGGCGGCCGGGCTGAAAGCGGGTGTGGCGGCCCTGGCGGAGCTGAAGGTCGGGAACGAGACCACACCGGTCGCCCTCGGCGTGCCCTCCACGACCACGTCCGCCGCCACGGGGAACGCGCAGCCCAGCACCCCCGCGGTACCGGCCGGCGGCCCCAGCAGCGCGCCGGCCTCCACCGTCCACTGGGTCTCGGTGCAGAAGAAGCTCGGCGTCGTCCAGATCAACCGGGTGGGGGTGATGTACCAGCACAACGTGCTGCTCTTCGCGCTGGACGCCGCGGTCGCGCTCGGGCCGCTGTCCCTGTCGTTCGACGGGCTGGCGGTCGGCTCGCCGCTGGACAGGTTCGCCCCGGCGTTCGACCTCTCCGGGCTCGGCGTGGCCTACAACGCCCCTCCGGTGGAGATCTCCGGTGCCCTGCTGCGCCTGCCCGGCGACCAGCTCGCTCCCGATGTGGCGTTCCAGTACGACGGCACGGCGACGCTCGTGCTACCGAACTACTCCCTGGCGGCCATCGGCTCCTACGCGCAACTGAAGGACGGCGAGCCCTCGCTGTTCATCTTCGCCCAGCTCGAGGGGACGCTGCTGGAGCTGCCACCGATCCTGGTCACCGGGCTGATGGCCGGGTTCGGTTACAACCGGGAGCTGGCCCTGCCCGCAGCCACGGAGGTGTCCGGCTTCCCGCTGCTGATCCTGAACAAGCAGGGCCCGGACCAGGGCCGGAACAAGCCTTCGCATGTGCTGGACGTCCTGGAGGGGCGTGAGCCGGCCGTCGCCGGTGGCCGGCCGCGGCAATGGATCGCCCCGCGGCAGGACTCGTACTGGCTGGCGCTGGGGGTGGAGTTCACCGTGGCCAAGGTGGTGAACGCCAAGGTGCTGCTCGCGGCGGAGTTCGGCCAGGAGCTGGTGCTCGCCGTACTGGGGACGGCGACCCTCCAGCTGCCGCTGCCCGCCGAGTCCGCCACCCGCACCTACGTCTACGCCGAACTGGGCCTGGAAGCCGTCCTCCGGCCCTCCCGGGGAAGCTTCGAACTGACGGCGCAACTGTCCCCGGCCTCGTACGTGCTGACCCGCGACTGCCATCTCACCGGGGGGTTCGCCTGCGCGGTGTGGTTCGGGTCGAACCCGAACGCCGGACAGTTCGTGGTCACCCTCGGCGGCTACCATCCAGCCTTCCAGCGGCCCGCCTACTACCCGGTGGTACCGCGGCTGGGCGTCGACTGGGCGGTCAGCGGCAACGTGTCGATCACCGCGCGGGCGTACCTGGCGGTGACGCCGTCGTGCGCGATGGCGGGAGCGATGCTCAGCGCCGTCTATCAGGGGGGCGGCGTCCGGGCGTGGTTCACGGCGAAGGCGGACCTGCTGCTGTCGTGGCGGCCGTTCTGGTTCACCGCCGGTATCTCGGTGAGCGTCGGAGCGTCGTACACCGCCAACTTCTTGTTCGTCCACAAGACCGTCAGCGTGTCGGTCGGCGCCGACCTGGACCTGTGGGGACCACCCGTGGGCGGCACGGTCACCGTCCACATCGTGTGTTTCAGCATCACGGTCCGTTTCGGCCACGGACGGCCCGGGGCCGGCGACAAGACGCTGGGATGGTCCGAGTTCGCCGGCATGTTGCCGAAACCGGAGGACATGGTCACCGTCGCGGCGGTCAGCGGCCTGGACAAGACCGTGGACGACCCGGCGGGCGGCGGCACGGTGTGGCTGGTCCGCGCCCGCGACCTGCGTTTCTTCACGCAGGCCGCGATCCCCGCCAGCCATCTGCGCACGGGGGACGCGCCGCTGTCCTCCGCCGAGCCCGGTGACGGGCCCCTGGTCGATGTGCGTCCCATGAATCGCGGCGGGCTGATCGGCGAGCACCGCCTGAAGCTGTACTTCGAGAACGCGCCCGCGCCGACCGACGGCTGGACGCTGACGGCCCGCACCAGGAACGTGCCCGCGTCGTTGTGGGGCGCCCCACCGCTCTCGTCGCGGGCCGACACGGTCAAGGCGGTGCTCGACAAGATCTGGGACAGGCCCACCGCCGAGGTGGTCCCCGACCGCCCGGTCGGTTTCGACGTCCAGGCGCCGCGGCCGGAGCTGGCCCCCTCGCGCGGGGTCTTCCCGCTCAGCGAGTACAGCGAGGACGAACTCCCGCCCGGCCTCTCACCACTGCCCCGGCAGCCCACCGCCGACGGCGGCTTCGCCTTCACCCCCGAGCCGTCGTGCGTGGACCTCATCGGCCGCGCCGACCGCGGGGACGCCAGGAGCGGCCGCGACCAGGTGTACGCGGCCCTGGCCGACGCCAAGCTGTTCACCGGCCCCAACGACTCCCTGGCCGGCCTGGCGGGCAACGCCGGCCACCTGTTCGGCCAGGCCCCCATGACCCAGGACGCAGGGAGCCGGACGTGAGCCCGAGCCCGCCGCACCCCGCCCGCGACACGATTCCCGTCGGGGACATCGAGCTGCACGACAACTACCTGCCCGCCCTGCCCGCGGGTGACCACCGCGTCGAGGTCACCCACACACTGTGGACCGGCCCCGAGGGCGGGAAGTCGTTCACGGCCGTCCAGAGGTTCACCGTCCGCGGCCCTCAGGTGGCGATCGACACCGCCGCGGTCGTCGCCAAGCAGCCGCCGGACGCCTCCAGCGGCCGGTACGCCGAGGTCCTGCCGCACCTGGTGCTCGGCGACCCCATGCTGCCGTGGGAACGAACCATGCGCGGCGCCCCGGCGGGCACCCCCTGGCTGGCGCTGCTGGTGCTCACCGACGACCAGCTCGTCGGCGGCACCACCGCACCCACCCGCACCGTCTCCGGCACGGTCGGTGACTTCCTCGCCGACGACCCGGCCGTGCTCAAACCCGGCCTCGCCCTGGAAACCGACATCGGTGCCACCGATCCCTGCGCGTACATCCAGGTCGCGGCCACCGAGTTCCACGCGGTGGCGCCCCGCCTGGAGGAGCTGCGGTTCTTGGCGCACTGCCGGGGCGCCAACACCGGGGACCGGGCCATCCTCGGCCTCAAGGAGGACGGGCTGTTCGCCGTCGTCGTCGCGAACCGCTTCCCGGCCGCCGCCCCGCCCGGCTCCACCGCGGCCACCAAGAACATCGTCCACCTGGTCTCCCTGGAGGGCCACGAGAAGATCCTCGTGGACGACCCCGACTTCCAGGGCCGCACGTCGGTGGCACTGCTGTCCCTCGCCGGCTGGTCGTTCCTGGCCTACCCCGACCGGCAGGCCGACTTCGCCGACCTCGCGGAAGGGCTCACCCGCACCCCGGGCGGCGACCCGGCCGGCCGCGACGAGATGTGGCTGCGGCTCGCCTCGCCGTACCAGGACACCGACGGCACCCCGGCCCCGCGGCGGCACGTGGCCCGGCGGCTCAACGACGGCTACCTGCCGCTGCCGTACCTGACCCGCTCGGGCGAGGCCACCTACGCCTGGTACCGGGGGCCGCTCACCCCCGTCATGCCCGTGGCCACCGCACGGGCGGCGCGAGCCACCACCGCCGACGCGCTCATCGGCTACGACCCCGCCTGGGGCGCCTTCGACATGTCCCTGGCCACCGCGTTCGAGACCGGCCGGGCGCTCGCCGTGGCCGACGCCGCCTTCGCCCAGCACCTGCTCGCGTTCAAACACGCCGCCAGGCACCTCATCGACACCCTGTACCACCAGGCCACGAGCACCCACCTGCCGCAGGACGGCGACGGGCCGGACACCGCGCGTGCGGCGTTCGGCCTGCTCCTCGGCGGCGACCTGCTCACCGCGCTCGGCACGCCACCGGGCAGGCCCACCGCCCCGTGGTCGCCGCCCGCGCCGGCCGCGCCACCGGCCGACCCCACTCAGGCCCTGGAGGACTTCCTCCGGTCCGACGCCACCCGCGCCGCCCTCACCGGCGCGCTCGCCGACGGCGACGGGCTCAAGGAACACTTCACCCCCATCGCACGGTGGCTCGGCAGGCTGATGCTGCTCCACCCCGTGCCGTTCAGCCACCTGGTGCCCGACGAGCGGTTGTTGCCGCGGGAGTCGCTGCGTTTCTTCCACGTCGACCCGAGCTGGCTGGACGCGCTGGTCTCCGGCGCGCTCGGCATCGGCGCGCAGTCCAGCCGGGACACCCTCCAGGACCAGATCGTGGCCGACGCCGTACGGTCGGCGGCGGCCCGGACCGCGGCGGCACACCGCGACACGCTCCGCGGCGACACATCCGGCGATCCGGACGCCGCCACCGGCGTTCCCACGGAGGCCGGGGACGGCTTGGGGCCCGTCACCGGCCTGCTGCTGCGCTCGGCGCTGGTCTCCGGCTGGCCGAACCTGGCCGTCCGCGCCGATGCCCCGGACGGCACGCCGCTGCCGGTGCTGCGGATGGACCACCTGGCGCCCACCGTGCTGCTGTGCCTGTTCGACGGCCTGCCCGCGATGGTCGAGCTCCGCGAACCCCAGGAAGGTTTCCGGTTCGGCGTCGAGGACCACGGTGTGATCCCGCTGCGCAACATGCTGCCGCCGGACTCACCTGCCGGCCGGCGACTCGGCGAGCAGCTCGGCACCGACGTCACCTTCCCCGTCCTGGACCACCTGAGGACGGGCACCGGCGGCCGGGTCCTGGACATCGGCTCGCTCATCCCCGCGTTGACGGCCGCGCTGGAGACCGCGCACGGCACCACCCTCGGCCCCATCGGTCCCGCCGACCTGGCCATGCAGATGGTCAAGGTCCCCGAGGCCGTCCACTTCAGCGGCCCGGACGGAGACCGGCGATGACCACCCAGCCCACGCTCGTCGTGCCCGTCGGCCTGGACGCCCTCGTGGTCAACACCGCCCTGCGAGGCCGGGACGGCTTCCGCACCTGGCAGCACAACTACCAGGCGCTGAACGACTACATGAGCCCGGAGCCCGACGAGGGCGACCGGGAGAGCAACGCGAAGGTGCACAACCACACCGGCGTGCATCTGCACTGGACGTTGCCCCGGGGGCTGCGCCACGGCGTCCAGGACCCGCGCACCGGGGAGATCGGCTATCCGCTGGTGCCCAACCGGTGGCTGGTGGTCCGCTTCAGCGGCACCACCACCCGCCGCGCCACGGCGTGGGTGGTCGAGAGCGACTGCCCCTACAGCACCACCGCCTACCGCAACGGTCACCCCTATGACAGGTCGAGCACCTACCTGGTGTCCGACGCCACGCTGCGGGCCTGGCGGTCCAGCGCCGACCCCTACCGCAACACCATGGCGTCCGGCACCCCCCAGGTCCTCATCGGGCTCGCCTTCCCCCTCACCGGCACCACGCCCTGGGCCGAACGAGCCGCACGGGACCCGCTGTACGTGACCGCCATGGCCACCGGCGACCCGTACTTCACCACCTACACGCCGCACAACAGCAACGTCTTCTCCTTCCTCGACGACCTGGCCGACGTCACAACGGCCGACACGCTCGGCTACCAGGTCGTCGGCTGGTACGCAGACCCCGGCGCCGACGTCCTCGCCGCCCTCCCGTCCGGCACCTCCTACGCCGGCCGTCTCGCCGACCTCGACTGGCAGGACCCCCGCCTGTCCGGCGACCCGGACAAGGACGCCGCGGTCGCCCCCGCCACCCGCAGCCTCTACTCCGGTACGGTCCTGACCGTCGCCTGGGACCCGGACGCCACCTCGGCACCCGCCCCCGATCCCCTGGACACCGTCCAGGACAACGGCAAGCTCAACGTCGCCGTCGGCAACACCACCGAGGACGCCTTCACCGCGCTCGCCGGCCGTGCCCTGCACACCACCGGCGCCTCCCCCTCCGGCTCGGACCTGCAACTGCTGCGCACATTCCTGCACAACGTCCTGGATGTGGCCGACGAGAAGGGCGGCGACGCGCGGGTACGGCGCCACATCCACGACGCCTCGTTCGGCGCCTCGGCCGGGGGCCACCACTGGACCGTGACACCACCTCCCGCCGACACGGCCGATCCGGCGTCGGCACCCGCGCCGTTCACCCCGCCGGCCTGGCTGGCCACCCTGAACGACGACCAGCGCCGGCTGAACGAGCGGCTCGGCGAGTTGTACGTCCACCAGTGGCGGCTGAACGCCCTGTGGCTGAAGTACGGCCTGGCCGACGCGTTGTCCCCGCGTCCCGGCGACGCGCCGGATCCCGAGCGGATGCGGCAGGAACTGGACCAGGACCGGGAGGGTTCACTCGCTCACACGGTGCGCGCCATGACCGTCCAGGTGCGGGACCTGGCCGTGAAAGTCCCCCAGCCCGGCCTCACCGGCTCCCACGCGGGTGACGACGACGCCTTCCTCGCCGGGATCGGCGCCTTCGCCGAAGCGAAGGGGCTCACCGGGGGCGCCACGCTCAAGGCCGTCCCCGCTCCCCCGTACTGGCAGAGCAACGACCCCGTGGTCAGCGTGTCCGGTCTCCTGCCGCCGGCCGACACCACCGTCGCAGGCCGGCCGACCCCCGTACGGCCGCTCACCGGCGACGACCCCTCGCCCCTGGTCAGCGCCGTCACGGTCGCGGGCACGACGATCACCGCGACACCCGGCAGCGGGCCGATGCCCGCCGTCCCCGGCCTCTCCGCGCTGCCGCGGGAGATCCCCGCGCTGCTCGCGGAGTACTTCCTGCTGGACCCGGGCAACGCCCCCGCGCTGGCCGCGGCCGGCGGCCTGCCGGTGGACGACGTGCGTGCCGCCATCGCCGCCCACCGCCCCGCCGACTACACCGGCACCCTGCCCGCGCTGGGCCTGGATCCCTGGACCCAGCCCTGGGAACCGCTGATCATGGAGTGGAAGGTCGCCTACCGCCACATCCCCTACGCCGTGGGCACCCAGCGCTGCTGGGCCTTCGACGGCACCGGCCACCACTACACCGGCGCGGCCGGCGTCACCCCGGACCCGGTCACCGTCACGGGCATGTCGGGCCTCGGCCCCCACCCCCGCTCCCTGTTCGCGGCCCGGCTGAAGGAGTTCGTCTCCCATTACGGCACCGACGACCAGCGCGGGCGACTCGACGCCTGGCTGACGTCGATCGGCGACTGGGCGTTCCTCGCCCAGGAACTCACCGGCTTCAACGAACGGCTGGCCGCGCGCGACACCCGCGCCTTCCGCCGTCCCACCACCGCCGACCCCGACCACCCGCACATCGCCGGACTGGCCGGCTACCCCGACGCCGCCACCGGCGACGGCCTGCCCGCCCGCTACCGGGGCCAGGTCACCAGCGCCCCGTACCTCCCCGGAGGCGCCGGCGCTCCCTTCCACGAGACGCGGCAGGGGCAGATCCACGTCGAGGAGCTCTTCCTCTACGACAAGTTCGGCCGCGTCCTCGACGTGGTCAGCCCCGACACCGAAGGCGGCGGGCTGCACGACTACCGCAACTTCCCCCTCGTCGTCGACACCCCTCTCACCGCCGGGACCTCGCTCACCCCCACGATCGCGGCCGTCGCCGAGTTGCCGCCCCGCCCCCTCCAGCCCGCCCGGCTCGACTTCGACCTCCTCGACGCGCGGACCGGCACCCGCGTCGTGCGCACCGCGGCCGACCCGAGCCCCATCGGCGGCTGGCTCCTTCCCAACCATCTCGACCGCAGCCTGCTGCTGTACGACCCGGCGGGCCGCCTGCTCGGCACCTACCGCCTGCTCATCGGCGCACAAGGGCGGCGTACCGGCCAGTGGGAGCCGCCGCCCGACGGCACCGTCACCACCCTGGACCAGGTCGCGCGGCTCGCGCCCCTGGTCGCGGGTCTGATCGGCTCACCCGGTCTCGCCGCGGAGGCCGGCTTCACGGCCTTCCTCGACGTCATCGACTCCACCCTGTGGACCACGGAACCACTCGGCCAGCGCGCCGACCAGAACCTGAGTCTCCTCGTCGGACGCCCCCTGGCCCTCGTCCCCGCACAGCTCCGGCTGACCCTCCAGGGACCACCCCTGGGGGACACCGGCTGGGCCGCCACCCTCGCCCCACCACCCCCTGCCTTCACCGCCCACCGGTTCCCCGTCCGCCTCGGCGACCAGGCCGCCCACGACGACGGCCTCATCGGCTACTTCACCGCCGACGACACGGCCGCCTACCGGTACGACAGGTTCCACAGCGTCACCGCGCCCGACGACGGGCAGGACTACGCCCGGCAGATCGGACCCCTCGGCCCCGCCGGCGACCACCCCGAGCTGACCTTCGGCGACCCCGCCCCCACCCGGCTGCTCCTGCTCCTCGACCCGCGCGCCGCCGTCCACGCCACCAGCGGCATCATCCCCACCGCCGCCGTCACCGTGCCGCCCCGGCACGTGGACGACGCGCTACGCCACATGCAGGCGCTCTTCCGGTTCGGTCCCGTCCTCACCACCGAACACGCCGCGACCCTCGTCTTCCCCCGGCCGGGCGAGAGACGCGGCACCTGGTCCTGGCTGCGGCCCGCACCGGGACAGGCGCCGTGGACACCGTACGAGCTGACCCCGGCGCTGCCGGACGCGCGGTTCCCCGACAGCCCCTGCACCCTCGAGGACGGCATGCTCCGCCTCCTCACCGAACCAGAACAGGTCCAGGACCACTAGCCGCATCCCTCCCTCACCCCGAGAAGGAGACCCCGCGTGCCCGGCGCCCCCCTGCTGCAGTACACCGCCACCTCCAGCCCCGCCCCTCTGCGACCCGACGGCACCGCCATCAACAACGTCGACGTGACCGTCTCCGTCCCCACCGGGCAGACGGTCTACTGCGAGGAGATCATGATCGCCGTCCCGGCCAGTGCGCCGGACGACGGCGGGCCGTACTTCGTCGAGAAGCCGCAATCCTCGATCATCGGCGGCGATTGGCAGCCGCCCGAGTCCGTCGAGATGAAGTCCGGGCAGGAACTCGGCCTCGCCGCCGACACGCAGTACTACCAATTCCCCTTTTACCCGCCCGTACCTGGGATGGACCTGCTCGGCGGGGATCTGGAATTCCAGATCAGCGGCAAACTCACCGCCACCACCGGGGACCCGCTCACCTTCTGGGTCACCGAGACCAGTCACACACCCACCGACCGATCCACCCGCAAGGACCCTGTCGAGATGACTCTGCCCACCGCACAACCAGGCGCACAATCCGACTTCTTCCTGCGCAGCTTCCTGGCGACCGCCCCTGACACACCGGGCATCCCGAGGACGAAGTTCAACGCCGGCGACGACGTCCGCTTCAGTTGGGAGAGCAACGGCACCTCTTACACGCTCTACGACGGCGACGGCACGGTCCTCTACGAGGGCACCGGGACTTCCTGGAGCACCACCCAGAAAGCCGGCTACAAGATCGTGAACGACACCACTTTCACCGTGCAGGCCTCCACGGTCTCCGGAGCCGATGAATCCACCCAGTACGCCACCCTCACCGTCACCATCGGCGACCCGAGCCTGCTCGGGCTCACCGTCGGCTCCGGAGGCATCGGCGTCACCGGCCCGCTCACCGCCGGCTCCATCAGCGCCGCGAACGTAACCGTCCAGGACGGCGGCAGTCTGTACGTGTACGGCCGGGCGGGCTTCGAAGAAGGACTTCAGGTATCCGGGGACACGGCGCTCGGCGGCAACCTGTCGGTCGAGGGAAAAGCCAGCCTCACCGCCTTGTTCGAGCCGGCGGTCCAGCTCGAACCCGTGGTGACGGACGGTTCGACGCAATATTTCTATGTCGAGTACGACGGCATCCTGGTCATTCAGAACCCGGCCGACAGTACGTTCTGGGGCCTCTTCTCCGCCAAGTTGGGCCCTGAAGGCGGCGAAGACGACATCTGGCTGGATCTGATAGGTGATCGGTCGAGCTACACGATTCCCCTGCGCCAAGGACAGACATGGGCCATCTACAACCTCGATGGAGGGATCATCGGCCGTCTTTACTGGATCACCTTCCGCCGATAGCAGTCGCACACACGGCCGCACCGGACCAGCGGTCCCCTTACCCCCCCGCCCGTATCGACCTGACCGTCTCCGGTCCGGCCGGCCAGCAGGTCTACGCCTCTCCGAACGGGAGATAGGAGTCGTCGCCCTGTGGTTCGGGCTTGACGACTGTATCCCGCGTGCACTCGCTTCCAGACGGGATTCAGACGCATCGGAATGTCTGTTATGTTAGCGCTAACATTTATTGTGGACACCACGACGGAGCGCGTGCGAATCAGTCCGATCGCGGGGTGCGCAGTTCGCCGCCGTGTTTCTGGTGCGTTTCGCAGAACGTTAGCGTGTAGAGCGGGCTCGTCAAGATCCGTGTTGACTCTCGCTTCGGTTGCACACTCGCCGTCATCGGAGAGCCAGGGCTTTCCGTGTCAAGCCGCCGAGGTCAGGCGCGCGGTTCCGGGTATTGACCGCGCAGTTGTGATCGCTCACACTGTTGTAACGCCGATGTAACCTTCACGTCCGTCGCGGATACAGGATGCGTGTTCGGCGGCCCGGCGATACGAACCCAGTGCCCTGCCGCGCGAGGTAACCCTGCCGTCTAAATATTAGCGCTAACATTCGTTGGAGCTCTGATGCAGTCCGCCCAGCTGAACCGTCGCCGGCTGCTGCAGGCCGTCGCCGCGAGGGCCATCCCCGTCATCGGCGCCCGCACCGCCCGCGCGGCGGCCCTTTCCGCCGACCCGGGCCGTATGCGTGGTCGCCGAGCCGGCCACGTCAGCAACACGAGGTCTACGAGTGAGGGTTCGACCCAGGAACTTAGATCTAGTGATTGGACATTTCATGGCACTGATCAAGGCGTCTGATGGTTACTCATCAGGACCATCGCGGAGTACCCGGCCGTTACGCCGGTTGCTGATCGCCCTTGTGGTGGCCGCGCTCGCCGCGGTGGCAGGGCTCGTTCCCGCGCCGTCGGCCAATGCCGCCACCAGCCAGTTCCGAGGCATGAACTGGGCCGTGCTGGGTGACAACTTCAGCACCACCACGCTCGTCGTGCAGGGCCTGAGCCAGTCCGACAGCAACGCGACGGTGCGGGCCAAGGCCAACGCCCTCTACGACCACATGGCTTCCACCATGGGGGTCAACACCGTGCGGCTGCCTATCAACACTCACACTGTGGCCAACACCACCTGGTGGAACGCCTACCGCGGCGCTATCGACGCCGCGACCGCTCGTGGGTTCAAGGTCATCCTGGCTTATTGGGAGGACGGCGCCGCCTCGGGCGGCAGGATCACGAACCTCGCCGCGTGGAACACGATGTGGTCCAGCGTGACCAACACGTACGGGTCGAACAGCAACGTCTACTTCGAGCCAATGAACGAACCGCACGGCTACACATCGGCGGACTGGCGGAACGTCGCGGCGAACTGGCTCAGCTATCACACCTCGGCGGTGCCCGGCCGGGTCCTCATCGGCGGCACCGGCTTCAGCCAGGACCTGAGGGACATCTGCAACGACAGCCGCTTCAACTCGACGCTGCTGTCCTTCCACTACTACGCCTTCTTCTACAGCGCGATGACCTACGACGCTTTCCGGAGCCACATTCAGACGCGTCTCGGCAACTGCGCCTCCCGCGCGGTCGCGACCGAGTTCGGCGCGCCGATGTCCACTGGCCTCAACTACGCCGACGCGAACAGCACCGACAACTTCGTGCGCTACATCCGCGCCATGGCCCAGGTCATGCGGGACAACCAGATGGGCGGCACCTACTGGCCGGCCCTCGGCGGCAAGTTGACCGGAAGCCTCGGCTACGACCACTACTCGATGTACGCACTGAGTGGCAGCGGCACCGATCTCAGCTTGACCGTCCGCAACACCTCCGGCGCCGACCGGATCCGGTATGCCTGGGGCGACACCATCGGCGGCTCGACCCCTACGCCGGAGCCGGAAACGTTCTACAGGATCAATGTGCGCCACAGCGGCAAGGCCATGGACGTCCAGCAACCGAACACCGCCAACGGTGCGCGCGTCGGCCAGTACACCTACGGTGGCAGCGCGTGGCAGCAGTGGCAGTTCCAGGACGCCGGCAGCGGCTACTGGCGCATCATCAGCCGCCACAGCGGAAAGTGTCTTGACGTGGTGAGCGCTTCGACCGCCGACGGCGCCGAGCTCGTCCAGTACACCTGTGGCACCGGCACCAACCAGCAGTTCCAGATGGTCGCCAACGGCAGTTACTTCCAGCTCCGGGCACGGCACAGCGGCAAATGCGTGGACGTACCGTCCGCATCGACCGCGGACGGCGTGATCCTCAAGCAGTATGCGTGCAACACCGGCACCAACCAGCAGTGGTCGCGCACGACCGTCTGACGGTCGTCTCGACGTACCCGCGGATCCGCGGGTACATCCCTCACGCCCCCGGTGCCGATCTCGTGCTGAGCGCTCGGTACCGGGGGATCCGGGTCGCGGACGTGACCTGTGCGACCAGATCAGTGGCGTCGGATCACGTCGGTCCGCCGGGGTGAGCGGCGCCGTCCGCTCATCTTCGACAGGGCGGGCTCACTTGACGTGCGAAACCGGGCATGCTTGGTTGTAACTAGTTACTGAAACTAGTTACAACCAAGCAGGGCCTGGGGCGCCGAGCTGAGTCACCAGTTCCGTTTACTCGCCCGGTCGTCAAGCCCACGAGAGACGAGGGAGGCCGGATCAGCATGGTTGCGCATGTGGTCGTCATCGGTGCCGGTGTCTACGGGGCGGCGGTGGCCGCCGGGCTGACGCGGCGGGGTGCTCGTGTCACGGTCGTGGACGCCGGGGCACCGGGGGGCGGCACCTCCGGGGCGACGTTCTCGTGGACCAACTCCTGCGGTAAGCAGCCGCGGGCGTACCACGAGCTCAGCGTGGCGGGCATGGTGGCCCATCGGAAGCTGGCCGCCGGCGTGCCTCATGGTGACTGGTATCACGAAGTTGGCAACCTCGAATGGGCCGCCGACGACGCCGGGCGCGTGGAGCTGCGTAAGAAGGTCGCGGGCGTGCTCGACTACGGGTACGAGGCACGGTGGCTCAGCCGGGTGGAGGCGCTGCGGCTGGAGCCGGACATGGACCCCGCGGAGTTGCCGGACGACGAGATCGCCTACTTCCCGCGCGAAGGCTGGATCGAGCCTGCCCGGCTGATCGGCCACCTGCTGTCGAGTGCGGTGGCAGGTGGTGCCGAACTGGTGGTGAACGACGGCGTCATCGGCCTAGAGGTGACGGCGGGTACGGTGCGCGCCGTGCGGCTCGCCTCCCGGCGGCGGCTCCTCGCGGATGCGGTCGTGAACTGTGCGGGACCTCAGGCCGCCGGGATCGCCAAGCTGGCCGGACTGGTCCTGCCCATGCGCAATACCCGCGGGGTGCTCGTCTCCTGCTCAGCGGGCGCGGTATCGGTGTCGCGCGTCATCCATGCCCCGCACGTCCATCTACGGCCGGACGGCGGCGGGCGGCTGCTGCTGCACACCCATGAGATCGACGGGGCGGCGCAGGTGTCCGGCACCGGGGAGATCAGTGTCGACCCGTCGGCCGTCGGCAAGGTGGTGGAGGCCGGTCGTGCGCTGTACCCGGGACTCCGAGCCTCGGCCGTAGAAGGCGTCCGGGTCGGTGAACGGCCCATCCCCGGCGACGGCCTGCCGGTGCTCGGCCGGGTCCGCGCGCTGCCCAACTTCCACTTCGCGGTCTCGCACAGCGGCGCGACGCTCAGCGTGCACGCCGGCGACCTGGTCGCCGGCGAGGTGCTCGACGAGGACCACGACGACGCGCTGGCGGCGTTCCGGTTCGAGCGGCCGGCGCCGGCGGCGCGGTAACGGAGGAATCGTGCACACGCTCGTCCTGCACGGCTGCGACCTGGTCGACGGCACGGGCACGGATCCGCAGCATGGGGTCGACATCGTCGTCGCGGGGGGCACCGTCCGCGAGATCGTTCCCTCGCGGCCGGCTGACAGCTACGGCACGGTGGACGAGATCGTCGACGCTGCCGGAATGCTGATGATCCCCGGATTGATCAACAACCACACCCATGGCACCGCGTACGGACCGCTGTTTCCCAGCGGGCACGAGGGCCTGCCGCACGAACAGGTCCTCGCCAACCTCGACCGGCACCTGCTGGAGGGGACGACCACGGTGCTCTGCGTGGACGGTTTCGTCACCGCCGAGGCGCTCGCGCGCACCGGCGAGGCGCACCCGATCAACATCAGGCTCGCCTCGTGCAACACGCCGGCGTGCCTGGCGGCGGCGACCATCGCCGACGGCGGCGGCCTCACCGAGGCGAACCGTGTGTTCACCGCGCGGCACGCGGTACGCGCCGGCGCGGTCGCGCTCGGGGAGATCGGGGCGGGGCACACTCTCGGTGGGGGCGGGGCGAGTTACATGTACATCCCGGCCGAGGTCGAGAGACGTACCGGCGTGAAGATCACCCCCCGGCAGGCGAACGGGCTGAAGACCGCGGTGCTGGGCCGGCACATCTCGGAGAAGGCGTTCAATCGGGACCGTGTCGAGGAGGCCCTGGCGAGCGCGGGCCTGACCGGCACGCTCTCGGTCGAGGACACCCGTGAGATCGTCTCCGGCATCGTCCTGCCGGCCTTCGACATCGCCCTGCACGGGCTCGCCGAGGCGGCCGGGCAGGCTCGCGAGGCGGGCGTACCGGTGCTGGTGCACAACGCGGCGGCGTCGATGACCCAGGTCGCCTCCATCGCGGAGACGGACGTGACCCTGATCGCCGGGCACTCCAACCATTCGAGCTTCGAGCTCCGCGAGGCCGTCGAGCACGCCGGACGGCTCAAGGAGATGGGCGCGATCGTGGATGTCTCCACCCTGGACACCTTCGGGGCCCAGCGGCTCACGACCGGGCCGGAATTGCTTTATGCGATGTTCTCCGCGGGGGTGGTCGATACGATCTCGACCGACTACGCGGGCGGCCACCACGACCCGATCCTGCTGGCGATCGACCGATCCATCAAGGCGGGCGTGGTGAGCCTGCCGGCGGCGGTCGCGATGGCGACCGCCAACGTCGCGGACGCCGTCCCCGGCGTGGCACCGCGGCGTGGCCGTGTCGTGCCGGGAATGATCGCCGACCTCGTGCTGACGGACCCCGCGGAGCTCCACCATGTGAAAATCGTCATGGTCGGCGGCGAAATCGTCGCGAGAGCCGGTCGGCGCGTCGCCGCCTGACCGGCGCCGGAACCGGTGGGGGGTCGGGAGAATCATGGTGAAGCGAGCGACCATCGGCGACGTCGCCGCGGACGCCGGCGTGTCCACGGCCACGGTCTCCCGCGTCATCAACGGCGGCGCCGTCACCGAGGCGACCGCCACCCGGGTGCGGGAAGCGGTCGCTCGTCTCGAGTACACCCCCAACGCGCTCACCAAGGGCGTTTTCGCCGGACGTTCCAGCACGATCGGAGTCGTCATCCGCGATCTGAGCAGCCCGTTCTACCTCGACCTGATTCGCGGCATCGACGAGGTGGCGACCGCCAACGACAGCCTCGTCATGCTGGCCAACACGTTCCGTCGCGTCGACCGCGAGGTGGCCCAGGTGCGGACCATGGACGAACAACGGGTGCGCGGGCTGATCGTGACGACCGGCGAAGAGACCGACGGCCGGACACGCCGGATGGCCGAGAACGACACCCCCTGCGTGATCATCGCGCGCTCCGTGCCGGACGCGCCACCCGGCATGCACTCGATCAGCCTGGACAACGTCGAGGCCGGGCGGCTGATGGCCGTCCATCTGGCCGGGTGCGGGCGGTCGTCCATAGGCGTCGTCGCCTCGGGACGCCGCCCCTCTCAGATCCAGCGCACGGCAGGGCTGCGGCAGGCCCTCGCGGACCTGGGGCTGCCCTTCCCCAAGGACGCGGTGGCGGTCGCGGAAACCGAAGACGAGGTGAGCGGTGCCGTCGGCGCGCTGCTCGACCGCGGCCGTGTCCGCGGCGAGCCGTTGGACGCGATCGTCTGCACCACCGGCCGGCTCACCGTCGCGGCTCACGCGGCCCTCACCGCCCGCGGCATCGCCATCCCCGGCGACATCGCGTTCCTGACGATGGACGATTTCCCCTGGGCCGCCGCGCTCGGAATCACCGTGATCGCCCAGCCCGCCTACCAGATGGGCCTGAGGGCGGCCGAACTCGTCGTCGACCGCCCCCGCGGACCGGTCGAGCTCGTCTTCGCGCCCACGCTGCTCGCCCGCACCTCGTGCGGTGAGCACCAGAAGACCTGATTCCAACCGGGGATCCCGGCCCGGACACCGGGGCGTCAGCTGTCGGAGCCACCCGAGCCGCTGCGGCCGATGCCGTAGACGGTGTCGCGGGCCTCGCGGCCGATGGTCCGGAGGTCGGTGGCGAGGAATTCGGTGGTGCTGGCGCGGATAAGGCCGTCGGCGACCAGGCGGTCAGCCATCTCGTTGAGGTGGGTACTGATCACGCTGACCTCCTCGTAGTAGGAACCTCCGGAGGACAGGAAGCGGTGGACATGGTCGAGGACCCTGCGTAGGTCGGCGTCGACCGAGAGTTCGGCCTCGCGGGGAAGGCCGGCCCGGCCGAGCCTGGCCAGCAGGCGCCTGATCCGATGGTCGAGCTGGGCGAGGGCCCGCTGGTCAAGCGAGCCACGCTGGCCGAAGAAGCCGTGAATGCCAACGGCGATCGCCCTGCTGGGGTCGAAAACCGCCGCACTGGTCGGGGCGGTGGCGCGGAGGGCCTCTCGGAAGCAGGGATGGAGGTGGAACTCCTCGTCGGTGAGGAGGACACCGTCGCCGTGTTCGTGGGCGTAGATCAGGTGGCTGTTGCGCCGGACGCCCAGGAGCCCAATCGAGTAGAAGATCTCAAGGAGGGCGGGCGCCGAAAGGATCTGGGCATGGTCGCGGAATCGGTCGCGAAGAACGTCCAGGTGCGGCGCAAGTCGTTCGCCGAAGGCGGTGCGCATGACGATATAGCCGTGGTCGCGGAAGACCGGGTACACGGCGTCCAGGAAGGGGTAGTTGACCTCGTACTCGTTCGCGAGGTCCTGGAGCTTCCAGCCCGAGTATTCGCGGATCGCCCCGTCGATCGCTGCGCCGTCGACGTAGGGGGCACCACGGAAGCCAGCCGTGTCGCGACAGAGGTTGTAGAGGTGGATCACGTCGCGGGGACGGCCCAGCGTGTGACCGTAGAGGTACCGGGCGGTGGGGACGTCGCGATGACGCGCGGGGAAGAGCTCGCCCCACAGGGCGGTGGGCGCGAGTGCGTGACCGACCGAGGCGACCGCGCGGGCCAGGGCGAGGTCGGACAGGCTCTGGGCGGTCCAGTCGATGCGTATCTCCATGCCGTGGAACTTGTCCTTGTCGGCGAACTGGAGGAGATCGTAGATGTCGCTGCGCAGGAAGGTGACGCAGGAGACGCGCGGATAACGGACGGACGCCTCGCGAGCAGCGGTCAGCAGGCCCCTGACCAGGGCGTCGGATTCGCCGTCGTTGCTCCAGACGTCCTCGATCTGGTCGACCAGGAGGAGCAGCCTCGGGTGGTCGGCCGGGCAGGCGAGCTCCTCGATGGCTTTGATCACCCGCTGCTCGACCAGATCGAGCCCGGCCGTAGCCTTGATGCCCTCGGGCGCGCCGCCTACGGTCAGCTCGACGTTCACTCCGAAGGCGCCCAACTTCAGGCTGGTCCTCAGCTTCTCGACGATCTGCCAGAAGCGCGGGCGGGTCTCGGCCAGCTCGCCGTTGGCGGTGAGAAACTCGCGCAGTGCTTTCACCGAGGGACGCTTCCCTTTGGGATGATCCCGCTCGGCGTGGGCGACGATGAACCGGGCCGTCTCCGTGGCCAGCGCGTAGCGCCAGATCAGCTTCTTGGCCATCGTTGAGGCGATTCCGGTCAGCTCGAAGTCGCGCAGCGCCCCCGCCGAGAGGGTGTCGGGCGTGATCAGCTTGGTGCTGAGCCCCGGCTCGTCCTCGGCGTACAGGGCACGGCAGATGGCGCTTTTCCCCGACCCCTTGCGCCCGATGACCAGCGTCTTGGCCCCCCGCCGGACGGCCTCATAGACATAAGTCCGCTGAAACCCCGCCAGCAGCAGCCCTCCCTCGGCGACATCGCTCTCGGCGTCATCCCGCCCGAAGAAGAGCCTCTCCAGATCGGTCACCGTGGTCTCCGTTTTCACTGGGCTACGCGAATAAGACGCGAACCCACTGCGCCCGGTTCACGTTCCGCTCATGGACGGTGACGCCGAAGATGTCGGTCGTCCTGAGATGACGCCCGCTCCGGGAACTGTGGCGGGCCGCTCGTGTTCCGCCGTCGGGGCTTGGCGTGAGCTGAACGTTTCAGGGTGGTGGCCTGGGGTTCTTTGGGATGCCGATCGGGTCGGCGGATGGGTGCGGAGGCATGTTCACCCAGGCTGAGGTGGACGTTGGCCGGGGTGCGGGCGGGGGCTGTGAGGGGAGGGGGTTACGGCGGGTTTCGTAGTGTGCGCGTTGGGGCGGGCGGGTGGTCGCTTACGCGGTTAATTTGGGGACGCACGGTCGGCGGTGTGCCGCGTGGCGTGCCGGTGGATTTTGCGGGTCCGACCGGCACCGTGGCGCGGGTGGTGGTTGCCCGTTGTCGTTTCGCGAAAGGACTTCCTGATGAGACGAAGCATCGCCGCTGTCGCGGTCACGGGGCTGGCCGTGGGGCTGGTCGTCGCCGGTGGGGTCGCGGCGGTGACGGTGCCGGCGGCGGCGGCTGCCGGGTGCAAGGTGACGTACAAGATCGTCAATCAGTGGGGGGGCGGCTTTCAGGGGGACGTGGCCATCACCAATCTCGGGGACCCGGTCAGCAGCTGGAAGCTGGAGTTCGACTTTCCCAACTCCGGCCAGAGGATCACGTCCGGGTGGAACGCCACGTGGACGCAGTCCGGCGCGCGCGTGACCGCTAGCAGCATGTCCTACAACGGGTCCATCGCCACCAACGCCACGGTCAGTGGCATGGGGTTCAGCGCGAGCCTCACCGGCGCGAACCCTCTGCCGAACACCTTCTGGCTCAACGGCTACATGTGCAGTGGGCCCGTGACCCTCAGCCCCACCCCGACGGTCACCCCCACGCCGACGCCGACCCTGACGCCCACGCCGACCCCTACCCCGACACCCACGCCCACGCCGACCCCCACCCCGACACCCACGCCCACGCCGACCCCCACGCCGGGTACGCCGCGGCCCGGTGTCGGGCCGTGCACGCCGGGTACCACGTACCCCAATCCGCTGCCGTCGGCGTCGGTGACCGCGACGAAGATCCGGGACGGGTTCAACTTCCTGGAGGGCCCGGCCTGGGACGCCACCACCCAGACCCTGCTGTTGTCGCACATGCGCGACGGCACCGGGTCGGAGGGTGTCCAGCCCTCGGACGTGCTGCGGTTCACCGAGCCGAACACCTTCGAGACCTTCATCGCCGGCGCCGGGAGCAACGGCCTGGCGATCAGCCGGGACGGGGGGACGCTGCTGGGCGCGACGCACGACCAGCGCAGTGTCTCCTCCTTCCGCCTGCCCGACCGGACGCGGGGCGTGGTGGCCTCCTCGTACCAGGGCCGCGTCTTCAACTCGCCGAACGACCTCACGGTCGGCGCCGACGGGACCGTCTACTTCACCGACCCCGACTTCCAGCGCGCGAACCGGCCGGACCAGATGTCCGGCCGCACCGGCGTGTACCGGGTCAAGGGCGGCGTCGTCTCGCTGATCGACGACACCATCCGGCAGCCGAACGGCATCGTGCTCTCCCCTGACGGCAGGACGCTGTACGTCGGCGGCAACGGTACGGGGCGGGTCTACAAGTGGCCGGTCAACGCCGACGGCAGCGTCGGCACGCGTGCCGACTTCGCGTCCCTGACGGGTTCGGACGGCGCGACCATCGACTGTGCCGGCAACCTCTACCAGGCGTCCTACAACGACGGAAAGGTCCACGTGTACGCGCCGTCCGGCGTGAAACTCGGCACCATCTCCGCCGGGCTGAACACCACCAACGTCGCCTTCGGCGGCCCCGACGGCCAGACGCTGTACATCACCTCGGGCACGCCGTCCCGGGGCGGGAACACCGGCAACTTCGGCCTCTACCGCCTCCGGCTGAACGTCCCCGGCTGGCCGTACTGACCTTGGGCCACCGGCAGCCCTTCCTCCACCCCGCTCGTCGACGACCTGCTCCGCCGGCGTTGACGGCTCATGACCTTGGCGGTCGCGGGGTGGGGGGGCGGGGGCGGTTCCACCAGAGGGAGAGGGAGAGGGCCGTGGTGATGAGGAGGGCGGCGCCGCCTGCGAAGGCGAAGGATGTGTCCACGCGGGTGTGGATCACGGTGAAGGTGGCGGGGAGGGCTGCCAGGGCGGTTTGGAGTTCCTTGGCGTTTTCGGCGCGGTGGTAGGTGCCGCCGGTGGTCTTGGCTATTTGCTTGAGGGCCGGCTCGTCGATGGTGCGGGGGTTGCGGCCTCGGTCGAAGCCGCCGCGGCCACGGCCGTAGCCGCCGAAGCCGCCGTAGCCTTCGAACTGGGTGTTGTCGCAGACCATGGGCGACGGGTTCGTGGTGCCGAAGCCGATGGGGAAGACGCGGACGCGGCGGAGGGCCGCTTCCTGGGCGGCGGTCTGCGGTTCCACTCCCTGGGTGTTGGCGCCGTCGGTCAGGACGATGATGGCGGCGCTGGCGTAGCCTTCTCCGCTGCCGTTGCCGGGGATCGCGCCGGTGGGGGGGACCGTCGGGTCGACCTCGGCGATGGCGTCGATCGAGGTGAGCATCGCCTGACCGATCGCGGTGCCGCGGGAGACGGTGAGGTTCTCCAGTGCCTCGATCAGCGAGTCGGTGTCGTCGGTGGGAGGGACGAGCAGGCCCGCGGTGCCGGCGAAGGTCACCAGGCCGATGCGGGGGCCGCCTCGCTGGGACTCGATGAAGTCCGCGGCGGCCTTCTTCGCGGCGGTGATGCGGTTGGGGTCGACGTCCGTGGAGCACATGGAGCCGGAGGTGTCGAGGGCGAGGAGGATCGTGGCCGACGTGCGGGGCACCGGCACCGACGCCTGTGGCCGGGCGGCGCCGACGGCGAGCAGTGCCAGGCCGGCGACGAACAGCGCGGCGGGGATCTTCCGCGTCCAGCGGGTACCGCCGGGCACTGCGATCCGTACGAGCGCGATCGAGGTGACACGTACGGCGGCCCGCCGGCGGCGGCGTCGTGCCCACTCGCGGATGGCGAAGATCAGTGGGATGGCCAGGATCGACAGCAGCGCCCACGGCCATGAGAACGACATTCAGATCACCCGTCCAGACCGGAGCACGGTGAGCGCCGCTCCCGCGGTGAGCAGCGCGAGGGCGAGCCCGATCAGCCCGCCGGCGAGGGGCAGCGGCTCGTCGGAGACGGTGAGCCGTAGATCGATGGTGTCGGCGATCCCGTCGAGGCGCGCGGCGTCCGAGGCGGGATGGTAGGCGCCGCCGGTGGTCCGCGCGATCAAGGTGAGCATGTCCTTGTCGAGTGACGTCTGCAGGTTGTAGCCGTCGACCTTCACCGTCGCCCCGGCCTCGGTGCCGACCCCGACGGTGTGGATGTGGACGCCCGCCCGCTGGGCCACGGTGGCGGCCCGTTCGACGTCCGCGCCCTGGTTCTGGCCATCGGAGATCATCACGATCGTCGCCGACGGCCAGTAGCCGATGTCGGGCGCCTCGGCGTCGTCGCGGCCGAGGGCCACCGGCTTACCGGTGATCGCCGACAGCGAGGCCGTGATGGCCGTCCCCAGCGAGGTGCCGCCGGTGAGCTTCAGCCGGCCGATGGCCGCGAGCGCGATGGAGTGGTCGGCGTCGGGCCGTGCGGTGGTGAGCGCGCCTTGCTCGAACGCGACGACGCCGATGTCGACGCTGCCGGGCTGCGCCGCCACGAACGCGCGGGCCGCCCGCTGCGCTGCCGCCAGCCGGGTGGGCGCGACGTCGTCGGCACCCATGCTGTTGGAGACGTCCATGGCGAGGATGACGGTGCCCGCGGTGCGCGGGACCGGGACCATGGCCGCCGGTCCCGCGGTGGCGACCGCGAGTACCGCGACGCCGGAGATCGTCAGGCCGAGACCGAGGTACGCCCGCCGGCCGCCCGGCACGGCGACGCCGGCCGCGGTGAGCGCGGCCGTCCGGCGGCGTGCCGACACGACGGCCACCCAGGCGAGCGCCGCCGTGACGAGCAGTCCGACGACCAGCAGCAGCGGGGAGGAGAGAGTCACGAGGCCTCCTTCGCCGGCCTTGTGACCAGGGTGATGTGGCTGTCGACGAGCTCGGTCGTGCCCCGCGCCTGGGCCGGATCGCGGAAGGTGCCGTCTCCGTCGATGGGCTCGGTCATGCCGACCGGTCCTGTGTCCGGGCGACGACCTCGACGAGCGCCTCGGCCAGGTCGCGGTCGGTGTCGATGCGGTGGACGGGGACCCCGGCCCGGCGCATGCCCGCCGAGAGGCGGGCGTCGCGGGCGTCGACGGCGGCGCGGAAGCGGACCTGGAGCAGCGGGTCGGTGGAGTCGACGACGAGTTGCTCGCCGGTCTCGGCGTCCTCGACCACGATCAGGCCGGCCTCGGGCAGTACGTCGTCGGCGGTGTCCACGATCCGCAGGGCGACGACCTCGTGCCGCCGGGCCAGGCGCTGGAGCGAGCGTTCCCAGTCGCCGTCGCCGATGAAGTCCGACAGTACGACGACGAGCGCGCGGCGGCGCGCCAGCCGTCCGGCCGCGTCGAGCATCTCCGCCAGGTCGGTGGTGGCGCCGCCGCGGGCCGCGGCGGTGCGTTCCAGCTCGGCGGCGATCCGCAGGGCGTGCCGGCGGGTGGTGCCGGGCGGGACGACGCGCGGCGCCCCGGTGTCGTACAGCAGGGCGCCGACGCGGTTGCCGCCGCGGCCGAACATCCGGGCGAGGACGAGCGCGAGCTCGGCGAGCACCTCGTGCTTGCCGCGTCCCGGCCGGCCCGCCGTCATCGACGCCGACCGGTCGAGCACGAGCCACACCGTCAGCTCGCGGTCCTCGGTGAACAGCCGCAGGTGCGGCTCGTCCAGCCGTGCGGTGACGTTCCAGTCGATGTGCCGGGCGTCGTCGCCGTCGCTGTAGGTGCGCAACCCGGTGAAGTCGATGCCGGAGCCGCGGTGCGCGGTGCGGTGAGCGCCCTGGAGCCTGCCGTCGAGCCTGCGGACGACCTTCCACTCCAGGCGGAGCAGCAGCTTTTCCGAGGTGGTGGCCATGGGCTCAGCGGTTCTGCAGGACGACGTCGGGTGCCCGGACGGCCCGGAGCACCCGGGTGACGATCGTGTCGGCGTCGACGTCGTCCGCGAGGGCCTCGTAGGACAGGACGAGGCGGTGGCGCAGCACGTCGAGTGTGAGCTCGGCCAGGTCGTGCGGCAGGACGTAGTCGCGGCCGCGCAGGAACGCCAGCGCCCTGGCGCCCGTGACGAGCGCGATGGACGCCCGCGGGCTCGCCCCGTAGGTGACGTACCGTTCCAGCTCGCCGAGGCCGGCCATCGCCGGGGAGCGCGTCACGGCGACCAGCCGTACCGCGTAGTCGACGATCGACGGATCGACGTACACCTGTTGAGCGCGGGCCCGCATCGCCATCAGCTCGTCGGCCGTCACCATCGGCTGTGGCGACTCCGGTGGACGCAGCGCGCGGGCGACGATCGCCTGCTCCTCGATCGGCGTCGGGTAGTCGACGACCACCTTCATCATGAAACGGTCGACCTGCGCCTCCGGCAGCGGGTACGTGCCCTCGGACTCGATCGGGTTCTCCGTCGCCATGACCAGGAACGGCTCGGGCACCCGGAACGTCTCGCGGCCGATCGTCACCTGATGCTCCTGCATCACCTCCAGCAGGGCGCTCTGCACCTTGGCGGGGGCGCGGTTGATCTCGTCGGCCAGCAGCAGGTTCGCGAACACCGGGCCGAGCTCGGTGCGGAACTCCCCGGAGTGCTGGTGGTAGACCCTGGTGCCCACGAGGTCGGCGGGCACCAGGTCGGGGGTGAACTGGACGCGCTGGAAGCTCCCGTTGATCGCGGCGGCCAGGGACTTCACCGCGAGCGTCTTGGCCAGGCCGGGCACGCCCTCGACGAGAAGGTGGCCGTCGGCGATCAGCGCGACGGCCATGCGCTCCAGCAGGGTGTCCTGGCCGACGATCGTGCGTTTGACCTCGAACAGCACATGTTCGAGCGGGTGGGCCGACTCGGGGGAATTGGTCGAGGTCATAGGTGTTCCTTCTCGTGCCGCTTCGGTCAGATCCGGCCCGGTGGGCCGTCGCCATCGCCACCCAGGGCCTCGACGACCGGCACCGCGAAAGCGATGCCGGCGAACGCTTCGTCGCCTCCCGGGTCGGCCATCGAGACGACGATCCCGACAAGCAGGCCGCGAGCGTCCAGCAGAGGACCGCCGGAGCTGCCCGGGTTGACGGAGGCGTCGAACTGGATGAGCCCGCTCAGGTCGCCGTCTTCGTCCTCGGCGACCCGGTCCAGCCCCGACACCACGCCGGTGGAGACGCTGTAGGTCAGGCCCAGCGGATTGCCGATCGCCACGACGGGCGTGCCCACGGCCACGGCGCCGCCGATCGTCGCCGGGACGACGATCTCCGGCAGCTTCGCGGGCTTGAGCGCCGCGACGTCGCGGCCGGGGTCCGACGCCACGACGACGGCCTTCGCCTTGGTGCCGTCGGCGAACGTCACGGTGACGTCCTCGGCGTCTTTGACGACGTGGTTCGCCGTCACGATCGTCCCGTCGTCGGCCGTGATCACCCCGGTGCCGAGCGACCGCCCGGCCCGGATGACCACCACCGACGGCCCGACCCTCTGGAAGACCTGGGCCACGGTGAGCGCCGCGGTGGGCGTCGGTGTCGGGCTCGGCCGGGGCGCGGCCTTCTCTCCGTTTCCACCGCCGCCTCCCAGCCAGTACGCCAGCACCGCCACGACGACAAGCGCGGCGCCCGCGGCGACGAACCACCGAGCCCTCCCGGCCACGGCTGCCTGAGCCTCGGCCGGACCGGTCTCCTGCGGCACGCGCTCCATTACCCCAATCTATAAAAATTAGCGAAAAGTGCCATAAAAGTCCGCCTACGAACTCCATGAGAACCAGTCCCCGCAGCCGCCGGTGGGCAGCGGGACCGGAAACGTTGCCATGGTCGAGGATCTGTTCTTCCGCCGGCTGCTGGGCCACGCGACCGAGTGGGCCCGCGCCGCCGTGCGGCGCGGGCCCTGCGGGGCGGGTATCGGATCAGCAGGCCTCGGGGCGGAGGGCGAAGTTGGTGGTCACCGTCTTGCCGTCCCTGATCGTGACGCGCTTGGTCTGAGGTATCCAGCCGTCACGAGCCACGATGATCTGGACCGGATTGGCACGTTTCGGCCCCCAGATCGCGTACCGGCCAGTCGTGTCGGCCTTGAGGGTGTAGGTCCACCCCTTGGTGCCGTCGATCTGGACGGTCGCCCCCCGCAAGGGAGAGCTGACGTTCTGGCAGTCCACCCCGGTGACGATCCCGGTCAGTTTGCCCCAGTCACTGGGGGGTTTGACCGTCATCGTCACACCGATCGGCGGCACCGGGTACGGCGTGTTGGACTTGATGCCGAACTGGGCGGTGTAGGTACCCGGCTGGGCGACGCCGGCCGCCGAAGTGGCGGCGAGCGTGACGGTCACCGTGGCGCTCTGCCCGGGGTTAAGGCTCAGCGTGGCCGGCGAGGCCGACAGCCACGGTACGTCGATGGCGGTGGTGCACTGCTCGAAACCGGGCAGCAGTTCGCTCTCCGCCGTTGGGGTGAACCCGCCGCTCGATCCACCGACCTTCATGAATCCGCAGGCCGCCGCGGCGCGGTAGCGGGCGAAGTTGGCGTTCGGCAGCGCCGTCCAGGTGTTGGCCGCCGGGTCGTACGCCCAGCCCTGGTTGGTCACCGTGGTCGAGTTGTTGATGACGCCGGTGGAGAGCAGCAGCAGCCCGTTGGCGGTGTCGGCGCCGGTGCCCCAGAAGTCGACCGGGAGATCGGCCAGCTGGGTCCAGGAGTTGCTGCTCGGGGTGTAGGCGTAGGTGCTCTTCAGCGTCGTGGCCCCGTTGCCGCCGGCGCAGTACACCTTGCCGTTGATCCCGCCGCAGCCCTGCCAGGCCACGGGCACCGGGTACGGCGCGGTCGTGATGAACGTGTCGGTGCCCGGGTTGTACCGGACGACCAGGTCGGATCTGGTGCAGGTGCTGGTGGTGCAGCCACCGACCAGATAGATCTGGCCGCCGAGCACCGCCACGCCGGCCGCCGCGCGGGGCTGGGGGTTGACCGCGGTCCGCGTCTGCCAGACGTTGGTCGCCGGGTTGTAGGCGTAGACCTTGTTCGACGGGGTGCCGGCCGTGTCCCAGCCGCCGAACACGTACAGCGTGCCTTCGACGAAGGCCGCCTGCGGTTTCTCCAGGGCCGCGGGCACGTCGGCGATCCGCGTCCAGGTGTCCGTCGGCGGGTCGTACGCGTAGGCGTTGGCGAGGTTCGCGGTGGCGGAGGAACCACCGACGGAGTACACCTTCCCCTCGAACGCCGCCGCGGCGTTGTCCATCACCGCCACCGGATAGTTCGCCGTCGTCACCCACGGCGGCGCGTACGGCGACGGCTCGAACGGGACGCCCGGTTTGCTGTCACCGCGCCACGCGGGCGACACGCCGCCCCCTTTCACCATGTTGAGTTGCAGGGGCGCGCCTCGCGGTCCGAGGATCTCGAATCCGCCGCGCCGTTCCGACAGTTCGACGGTGGCAGGCGCGTTGCCGGTGTTGCGGATCGTCGTCTTCACCGTCTTGGTCTGGCCCATCGTCTGGGTGCCGGTGACCGACGACGGGGTGATGGTCAGCCGGCCCGCGTTGAGACGGAAGTCCGCCTTGGTCGCCGCGTCGGCCGCCACGTTGACCGTGGAGGTGACCGGGCCGTAGCCACCCTTCGCCGCGCTGAACGGATGGCCGCCGGTCAGGGTGGAGAACATCCAGTAGAAACCGTCGCCGAGCCCGCCGTCGTCGGGTGTCGCCGCGGTGGTCGCCTTCTCGTCCGGCTTGTCGACGCTGGTCACGGTCGAGCCGTTGAGACCGGTGCCGGTGTTGCCGTCGAGCACCTGGCCGACGACCAGGCCGCCCGGGATCGGGGCGCAGGACCGGTTGACCAGGGAGACGTTGTCCAGTTCCCACCACCACGCGAAAGCGCCCTTGTAGTGGAAGCGGATCCGCACGTCGGCCTTGCCGCCGGCCGCGGGAAGGGCCAGCTCCTCCACGACCGGCCCGCGGCGGCTCGCGGTCGTCCAGTTCGACACGATGCTCCACGTGGTGCCGCCGTCGACGCTCAGCTCGACGTTGGCGAACCCGTTGAGGGCGCGGTAGTCGCTGTTGAATCGCAACACGGGCGACGGCACGGCCGACAGGTCCAGGACCGGCGTCGCCAGATCGGTGTCCATGGTCGTGCCCGATCCGGGCGCGTCGCTGTCGGCGATCGCGTAATTGCCGCTGCCGCCGGTGAGGTTGCCCCGGTTCTTCGGGTCGGTGAACGCCCAGCCGCCGCTCGGGGTGCGGTTCACCACGCTCCAGCCCTCGGGCGCCGCGCCGGACTCGAACGCCTCGGTGAACAGCGGAGCGCCGTAGGCGTACTTGTATCCGGCGGCGGTACAGGCACTCTCCACGGCCAGGCCGATGTCCTTGACCTGGTCGACGGCACCTACCTCGACCCGCACGGTGGTCTGCTGGTAGGAGGGATACATCGCCTTCACGCTGAGGTCGTACTGGCCGGCTGGCAGCTCGACGCTGTAGGCGCCGGTGGCGGGTGCGGTGAACACCGAGCCGCCGGGCATGCCCGGCACGTCGATCCGGGCGTACAGCGGCCAGCCGTGCCCGGAGACGTCCTTCACCACACCGGAGACCTTGTGTCTGGCGACGGCGGCCAAGGTGAAGTCGGCCGTCACCGAGCCGCCGTCCGGCACGGTCACGGTCGCGCTGCTCGGCGCGTAGCCGAAGGCCGTGACGGCGATCTCCTGCTCACCTGCCGGCAGGGTCAGCTTGTAGGTGCCGTCGGTGCCCGTGGTTGTGCCGCTGCCGCCGGCTCGCACCGTCGCGCCCGCGATCGGCCCACCCGAGTTCGAGGTCACCTTGCCCTTCACGTCGCCGTGCGGGCCGGCCGCGCAGGTGGGGAACTTCAGCGCGCCCACCCGGGTCTGCCATCCGGCGGTGCTGGTCGTGGCCAGGTACTCGGAGGTGAACCAGAAAGTGCAGCCGTCGGACGGGTCCACCGACATGGAGCTGTAGTCGCCCCATCGGGACGCGGTGTGGGTCTGCGCCCCGGTGCCGGCGACCAGTGTGCGCTCGGCCTGCCCGAGCTGGCCGAGCGTGTCCCCGGAGAGCCGTCCGGCCAGGCGGATCGAGGGAAAGGTCGTGGTCCCCGAGACGGAGAACCCGAACGCGATGTTGCCGGAGACGTCCATCGCCCCGCTGCCCATCCAGCGATGGTCGGCGTCCGGGGCATAGGTGCCCTGCTGGTGAAGGCTCCAGTTCGCGGGGTCGGTGCTGCGCAACTCGTACCAGCGCATGCCGGCGTGGTCGGTGGCGCCCGCGTCCACCGTGTGGTTGAGGACGATCGATGCGTGATCGCCGAAGTTGCGGTACGCGGCCCGGTACATCAGCCGGTCGGCGATGGCGTCGAGCTTGGCTGCGGATCCCTGCTGCGGGATGCAGGAGCGGGCGTAGTTACACATGTTGGAGTCGAAGGGGGCCGTTTCGAGGAACCGGCTCGGCGCCAGATTGTCGCCGAACGTGGAATTCTCCGGGGTCGTCCAGTCGACCTTGAAGTCCCACATCAGCAACCGGTCGGTGGGCGAGATGCCCCACGCGTCGTCGTCGGCCATCACGAACGGGTTGGGCGCACCGGGCGGGGGCGCCATGCCCTCCGCGTCGGAGGGCAGGAGGCCGCCGAAGTCGGGTCCGAGGTGGAAGTACACCATGCGGGCAGGTAGGCCGGCGAGCATCTTCTCCCGTTCGAACGCCACCGCGCCGGCGCCCGCGAACGACGGTGAGAACTCGTTGGCCGTCATGTAGTAGGCGTCGGGCCAGATCCCGTATTTGGGATAGTCGTTCATCCGGCTCTGGTGGTAGAAGAAGTCGTACCGGTAGAAGGCACCGGTCGGGTCGGAGGTCTGGGAGATCGCCATGCACTGGTGGAAGCCGGCGGTCCCGCCGGGCACGGCGAACTGCGTGACCATCCAGCGGTCGGCCTCCTCGTCGTACAGCACCACCGGATCGCCGTCGTTGCTGGTCTCGCACGGCCCGCCGAGGCCGTCGAACAGCGCGTTGCCCGGCAGCGGGCCGAGCAGCAGGTGGCCGGTCTTGTCGTAGACCGCGTAGGAGAGGTTCACCATCTGCACGTAGTGGTTAGGGCCCACGTCGCCGTTGGTGTCCGGCGGCAGCACCGCGTCGACGTTGCCGACTCCTTCGAAGTCGGCGGTGAACTCGGGCACCTGCGTCGCGGTGACCGCCTGTTGCAGCACCTCGCCGCCGGTCTTGCCGGTCGGTTTCACCGCCTCGCGCGGCAACGGACGGGACGGTTGCTCGTCGGCCTTGGCCTTCAGGGCGCGGGTGCTCTTGGGAGTGACGTCGCGCAGCATGCCGGACAGGTCATGCCTGACGGCTTCGCGCACCTCGGGTCTCACGGCGGCGGCCCCGGGTTCCTGGCCGGTGGACCGCGCCGCCGATCGGGCGGTCGTCTGCGCGGCTGCCGGAAGGCCACCTAAGAGCATGAGCAGGGTGGCGAAGATGGCCACCAGGGGCGCTGCTCGTCGTTTTCGTCCTCGTGATGCAGTCAACGGGAGAGCCTCCTTGCTGACGGCCGGCATGGGTGCGCCAGGCCGCGGGATCATGCAGGGTGGGGACGCCTTGCCGGTGGGCGGTAAGGGTTTCTCGGCCAATGGGTGATCGGGACGTGGCGGGCCGCCGGGGTCGTGCGGCCCGCGATCATCGTCGGCTCCGGTCTATCTCCACTCAAGATCAGGGGATGGGCAATGGCGGGGCGAAATCGGCTCGACGCGTGTCGTGACGCCCTGACCGGCGTGACGTAACGGTTGAAAATTCCATATTGACTGCGGTGGAGGCCGTTGCTTTCCTTAGCGCATGAGCGATAGCCCGGTGGACGGTCTCGATGAGCAGCCGGTCATCTTGTGCGTGACATCCAGTCGCCACAAGCGGGCACAACTGGCTCAAATGATGAGCGGTTGCGGAACTCTGCTGATGTTTCCCGACATGAAGTCCGTCCGCAGCGTGTTGTTCGGCGAGGCGCAGGTGAGCGCGCCCGCACCGGTGCGCGAGATGGTCACCCTGGGCCCGCTGGTCATCGATCGCGACCGGCAACAGGTCAGCTGGGCGGGAAGAGTACTTCCACTGACCCGCATCGAACGGGAGGTGCTCGCCGCCCTCGCCAGCCCGGGACTCCGGGTCTGGACCTACCAGCAGCTCTACGAGCAGGTCTGGGGCGCGGAATATCTCGATGACGTGTCCGCGGTCCGGTCGACGGTCAAGCGGCTGCGCTTCAAACTCCGCGAGGCCGACGCGTCGATCATCCTGGAGTCGATGCGGGGCGTCGGATTCTTCCTGGTCGAGGCCGTGGACGATGAGAATTCCGCGAATACCGCCGAAGCCAACCAAGAATCACACCTATAGCACAGGGAGAAATACACCCCGGTCACGAGCTCGAAATCGCTCCGGCACGAGTGCGTCATCGCACGAGGGGTTTCCCGGGGGTTATTTCGCTCGACCGGGTTCCATTCGTGGCCGGTGGAAGCTCCCGCCTCCAGAGGCATGGCTCACAGGTCTCGGCGCCGGAAGATCACTGCGGCGAGGGCGAGCAGGAGGAGGACCCAGGTGGCGGTCCAGGCGAGGTAGGGGGTTGTGAGGGGGGTTTGACTGAGGAAGGGAAAGTCGGCGAAGGAGGGGAATTGGGTGAGGATGGTGGGGTCCTGGAAGCCGTGCATAGCGCCGCGCCATAGGCCGTCGGTGGGGAGGAGCATGCGGGAGACGGTGCCTACTCGGGCTACGCCTTCGTTGTCGAGGGCCAGGCCTACGCCGCCTACGACGCCGGCTATCCAGGCGGCGCCGAAGAGGCCGACCGACACGATGCCTGAGGCCATGGGGGAGATCACGGTGGACAGCATCAGGCCCAGGGTCAGCAGGACGGCTGTCTGGGCGGACAGTAGGGCCAGGCCGGTTACCGGTTGGGGGGGCCAGTAGCCCACGGTGGTCCAGACGATGAGTAGTTGGGCCAGGCCGACCAGGGCTATGAAGCCGCCGCCGAAGGCGACCAGGCCCAGCCACTTGCCGAGGAGGACGGACGAGCGGCGGATGGGGCGGGCCAGCATCGACAGTGCGGATCCGGACTCGATCTCGCCGGCCAGGGTGGGGCCGGCGAGGAACGCCGTGCCCAGGGCGGCGATGAGGCTCAGGCCGAACATCACCAGGTTCTGCACCTGGGCGGCCGCCAGGCGGGCCTCTCCGGTGGTGAGGGTGCCGAAGTTCGCGTTGAGCCGGGAGAATCCCCAGGCGCTGAGCGCGAGCAGGACGACCGTCATCACGGCGAGCGCGTGCAGCACGCGGCGGCGGCCTGCCTCCTGGAGGGTGAGGGCGGCGAAGGTGAGCACGATGCGGCCGTTCATGGGCGGTCCTCTCCGGGGTCGGCGCGGAGGATGCTCAGCAGGCGTTCCTCAAGGCTGATCCGCACGGGCTCGACGGCGTGCACGCGCACCCCGAGGCCGACCAGATCGGCCACGAGGTCCGGCACGACGGTGTTGGCCTGCTCGGCGGGCAGCGCGACGGTGAACGAGTCTTCGTCGCGGGTGAGCCGGCCGGCGGCGGCCAGCCGTGCCTCCGCGTCCGCGTTCACCCCGTCGAGGCGCAGCCGCAGCTCCCGGCGGCCGAGCAGCTCGGCCAGGGTGCCGGACGCGGCGACCTGGCCCTTGTCGAGGATGACGACCCGGTCGCACACCCGCTCCACCTCGCCGATGAGGTGCGAGTTGATCAGGACGGCGACCTGGCGGGCTTTCAGGGCCAGCAGCAGGTCGCGGACGTCGGCCCGGCCGAGCGGGTCGAGGGCGCTCGTCGGCTCGTCGAGGACGACGAGCTCCGGGCGGGCCACCAGCGCGACGGCCAGGCCGAGGCGCTGCTGCATGCCCTTGGAGAAGCCGCCCACCCGGTCGCCGGCGCGGTCGGCGAGGCCGACGGCGGCCAGGCATTCGCGCTGTTCCCCGTCCGGCACGGTGACGCCGGCGAGACGGACGTGCAGGCCCAGTACCTCGGTGGCGGTGAGCCACGGCTGGTACCGGAAGAGCTCCGGCAGGTAGCCGACGCGGGCGCGGGCCCGCGGGTCCCGTGCGGGCCGTCCGAGCAGCAGCACGTCGCCCGCGTCGGGGCGGACCAGGCCGAGCAGGATCTTGATGATGGTGGTCTTGCCCGCTCCGTTCGGCCCGAGCAGGCCCATCACCTCGCCGCGGCCGACGCTGAAGGAGACGTCGTCGACCGCGGTCTGCCGCCGGTACCGCTTGCGCAGGCCCGAGCACCACACCGCCTGCGCGGGAGGCAGGTCGGCGAGCAGCCGCGCCGCGGCCTCGGTGCCGGAGGCGGGGCCGGCCTCCCTGGCGGCGGGGCCGGGGGTCATCGGTCCCACCGCAGGCCCCGGGCCACCGACAGCGCCTCGTCGGCGCTCAGCGAGCCGGCCACACCGGTGATGACACCGCCGTCCACCCAGACGACGCCCGCCAGCGTGCCGTCCCGCGAGGCGAGAACCGAGGCCGGCACCCCGCCGACGTCGGCGGTGGAGGTCTTCATCCTCTCGGTCGCCACGATCAGGGGCAGCGTCGTCGCGGTGCCGGTGAAGCCGCGCAGCTGTGACGCGATGTTCTCCGGCAGGTTGGGCAGCGACAACAGGTAGTCGCGGGCCGTCTCGAACGGGACGCCCGAGGAGTCGACGGTGGGGGCGACCGCGCGGGCCACGATCATGGCCGGGGCGGGGCGGCCCGCCGACCAGACCGCGACGAGTCCCGGGCCGGCGCTCAGCCGGAACCGGCTGCCGTCCAGGCCGGGGGGCGGTGGCGGGAGCGTCCCGCCGGATGCCTCGACGCTCCGCGTGGTCTTCGCGACCGAGAAGGTGAACACCGCGCCCACCTTGCCGGCGACCCGGTACGTGGGCCGGCCCGTCACGCCGCGGGGCAGCCTGCCCACCCGCGGGACGGAGAGGCCCGTGGCCTCGCGCGCGGCGTCGGCGCCGGCGACCGGGCGTATGTCGACCTTCCCGGTCATCTCGATCTCGCCGAAGGCGGACAGGTCGGGCAGTTTCACCAGGTCGGCCCGGGGGACGGCGACCGGGGCGATCTGCTCGGCGTGGAAGATCCGCAGCCAGTCCGCGGCGGCGGCGACACCGGCGCCGCTCAGGATGACGACGACGCCGATCACGGCGACCACCGGGTTGCGCAGCCTCCTGTGCCACCGGCCGGGACGGGCGGCCGTGACCACGCGCGGCCGTTCCTCGGCGGCGACCGCGTTCGCGAGGCGCCGCCAGCCCGCGTCCACGTCCACGGGGAACTCGGCGCTCAGCGCCGCGCCGGTGAACGCCGCGTCCCGCTGGGCGGCGGCCAGCCCGGACAGGCACGCCGGGCAACCGGCGATGTGCGCGCGGTCGGGCTCGGCGACGCCGTCCGGCTCGTCAAGGAGCCGGCGCAGCGTGCCGTCAGTCGGATGACGCATGACGGTTCAACTCCTTGCGCAGGGCGGACTCGGCGCGTCGCACGGTGGTGCCCACGCTGCCGGGGGAAAGGTCGAGTGCGGCGGCGACCTCGGCGTAGCTGAGACCGCTGTGCCGGAGGACGAGGGCGACGGCCTGTCTGCGGGGCAGCCGCGCCAGCGCCGCCCGTACGCGGCGGCGCTCGTCGCGGGTCACGACGGCGTCGGCGACATCCGGGCAGACGGCGTCGCCGTCGTCGGCGGCCTCCTCACGGGAGGCGCGGCGGCGGCCGGAGCGCAGGTGGTTCAGCGCGGTGTGCGCCGCGGCGACGGACAACCACCGCGTCGCCTCGCCGGCCGGCACCGAGGAGCGCCCGAACGTCAGGAACACCTCCTGGGCCACGTCCTCGGCCTCGTCCCGGGAGCCGAGCACCCGGGCGGCGACCGCGGCGACCCGCGGATAGGCCGTGCGGAAGACCTGTTCGAGGTCGGGCCGGACAGCCTCTCGTCCCGGAGGATCCGACACCACCACGCCGTCCTTCCGCTCGGCTCGCCCGGCCGGCACGCCGCGTCCCTTCCCGGACGGGGCGACCGGCGGCGCGGCGGCCGATGGGCTCCAAGCACGTCCAGCAACGTCCACATGTATAGAGCACCGCCGGCGGCCCGCATGTGACACCGTCCGTCGAATGACGCCTGCCGGGAGCTCCCGGCGGGATGAGTAGGGGGATACTCTGTCGCCGCCCCACCCGCGCGTTAGATCTTCGTGGCCGAAGGGTGGTGGAAGGTGTCATGAACAAACCAAAGGTCGACGTCTATAAGGTTCTGGCCAAGTACGGGGACGCGCTCTCGGCGGAGAGCATCGCCGCGTCGGAGTATCCGGACGACGTCAAGCGAACGTTGTCGTGGGCCGCCGACAGCGGGGACGTCAGCACCCAGCTGTGGGCGATCGTGCTGCGCGCCGCCGTGCCCGCCGGGTTCCTGAACTCGGTGGCCGCCGACGACTCCCCGCTCGCGGCCCGGATGGCCGAGACGCTCGGGATCGAGCCGGCCGACCTGCTGGCCTCCGAGGAGGAGGCCCGGCTTCTCCGGGCGGGCGAGGACCCGCTCCCCGTGCTGATCTACAGGTCGCGCCTGCGGGACGACGAGTCCGGCCTGCTGCCCGCCATGCGGGCCGCTTTCGCCGCCGATGACGGGTTCCTGGGAGAGGGCGGCCTCACGACGGAACTGGTCCCGGGGATCGGCGCGACGCAGTGGCGGTGCTACTTCGCCTGCTCTCTGTGCGCGGTCCTCATCGTCGATCCCGTACCCGCCGACGAGATCCCCGCCTGCGCGGCGTGCCTGAAGTTCTGCACCTTGGGGTGAGGCCGGACGGCCAGGAGGGTGATCGAGAGACCTCGATCACCCTCGGAGGCTCAGGCGGTCAGCGGACGGTGATGTTGGAGTTGCCGCTGCTCTGGTAGCCCTCGGTGGCCATGATCTGGTAGTCGTGCCTGCCGAGGTTCATCCCGGCGCGGGCCCAGGCGTCGAAGTGGTTGCCGGCGGTGATGGTGCCGCCGGTCTTCTTCTGCTGGCGGACGCTCCAGTACTGGTTGAAGGTCCTGGTGCCCTCGATGGAGGGGGCGTTGTAGCGCGTGGTCATGTAGATGTCGTACGTGCCGCCGTCGCTGGTGACCGTGCCCTTGTACGACCCCGTGGGCCGGTAGGTGCCCCAGTTGTCGACGATGTAGTACTCGACCAGCGGGCCTCGCGTCCAGCCGTAGAGGGTCAGGTAGGAGTTGCCGGAGGGGTTGAAGCTGCCCGAGTAGGTCACGGTCCTGCGGGAGCCGGGGTTCCAGCCCTTGCCGGCGACGAAGTTGCCGGTGTTGCGCCACGACGTGCTGTACTGCCCGCTGTTCAGCAGCTCCATGGAGACCGTGCCCTGGGAGTCTGTCCAGAAGGAGTAGAAGTATCCGCCGTGGTTGCCGGTCTGGTTGGTGGTCACGGCCGCGTTGGCGACACCGGGCACCATCATGAGGACCGCGGCCAGTGCCACGGCGGCGGTACGGCCGATGAGCAGCCCGGCGCGGCCGGTTGTGCGGCTCTTCGGGCGGGCGGGGACGTGGTTCATGTGCGTGCTTCCTCCTCGTGATCGCTGGCGAGGCTGGTGGAGCGACATGCGACCCGGGCCCGGGGGATGGCGAAACTATCGGAGTGGTGTCGAAAGTATTGACCTCTTTGCTGGCTGTCAACCTCCGGTGTAAAGTTTCTCAAATCTCGGGTCTGGTGACTGTTAGATCCACTCGGCGCCTTTACCTGGCAATAGATATGCACAGCGAGCGTCAGGAGGCACCGGCCAGGTCGGTGAGGTGGGATCCGACGGGCTCGAAATATTTCGACGCACGCAAAAGGGCCTGATCACCGATCAGGCCCTTGGACGTCTTCCACGGGAAGGATCTACGCCGGCCCGGTGAGGGAGAGGAGGAAGTCTTTCACGTCGGTGGCGGCGAGACCGTCGCGGGCGGCGGACGGGTCCGAGCACAGCAGGACGGGGGCGTCGGCCGGGTCGGCGGGGAGGCGGCCGTGGGAGCCGCGGATCGCCCTCGCGCCGGCGTCCAGGCCGATCGCGTTCATCAGGTAGCGCATGCCGAGCTTCTTGCGGGCCAGGGCCGTGGCGGCCCGGCGTTTGGCCGCCAGGGGGGCGGCGGGGTCGAAGAAGAGCTCGGCGGGGTCGTAGCCGGGCTTCTTGTGGATGTCCACGGTGCGGGCGAAGTCCGGGGCCGCGGCGTCGTCCAGCCAGTAGTAATAGGTGAACCACGCGTCGGGGTCGGCGACCAGGACCAGCTCGCCGGAGCGGGGGTGGTCCAGGCCGTGCGCCGCCTTGCCCGCCTCGTCCAGCACCTCGGCCACGCCGGGGTGGGCGGCGCACAGTTTGGCCACCGCGGGGACGTCGCCGGGGTCGCGCACGTACACGTGGGCCACCTGGTGGTCGGCGACGGCGAAGGCGCGGGACGTCCAGGGGTCCAGGTACTCCATGCCGTCCTGGCGGTACACCTGGAGCAGGCCTTCCGCGCGCAGGGCGCGGTTGATGTCCACCGGGCGGCTGACGTCGGTGATGCCGTACTCCGACAGGGCCACCACCGTGGCGCCGCGGGCGGCGGCGGCGTCGAGGAGCGGGGCCAGGACCTCGTCCAGGGCGGACGCCGCGGCGGCGGCCTCCGGGCCGGAGGAGCCGAAGCGCTGGAGGTCGTAGTCGAGGTGGGGGACGTAGACCAGCGTCAGGTCCGGATTGTGAGTCTTCATCACGTGCGTCGCGGCCTGGCAGATCCACCGGGAGGACGGCATGGCGGCCGTGGGGCCCCAGTACGTGAACAGCGGGAAGGGGCCGAGCGCGCCGGTCAGCTCGTCGTGCAGGCCGGGCGGGTAGGTGTAGCAGTCCGGCTCCTTGCGGCCGTCGGCGTAGTAGATGGGCCTCGGCGTGACGGTCCAGTCGACGTCCGCGCCCATGGCGTACCACCAGCAGATGTTGGCCACGGTGTACCCGGGGTGGCGGCGGCGGGCGGCGTCCCACAGTTTCTCGCCGCCCACCAGCGCGTTGTGCTGGCGCCACAGCAGGACCTCGCCCAGTTCCCTGAAGTACCAGCCGTTGCCGACGACGCCGTGCCCGGCCGGGGTCTCCCCGGTGAGGAACGTCGACTGCACCGAGCAGGTGACCGCGGGCAGCACGGTGCCGAGGGGGGCCTGGAAGCCGCGTCCGGCCACCGCCCGCAGGCTGGGCATGTGGGCGAGCAGGCGCGGGGTCAGGCCCACGACGTCGATGACCACGAGGGGTGTCACAGGGGTACCTCCGCGGCGAGCAGGGAACGGGCGAAGGACAGCTCGGCGGCGATGCCGGCGGCCAGGCCGGCCTCGTCGCGGGGGCGCTGCTCCGGCGGGAGCACGCCCCAGGTGTACGTCTCCACGTCGAAGTGGTCGCAGTCCGACGTCGCGAGCAGCTCGCGTACGGCGGCCCGCAGGACCGGCGCGGTCGAGGTGAGCGGCGCGACCGGCTCGGCGTGCAGCGGGACGTGGTAGTGGATGCGCCAGGGGCCGGGCAGCCTGCGCGCCAGGGCCTCGTCGAGGTCGTCCGCGGCCACGTCCCACGCCGACCGGGTCTGGTGCAGGAAGCGCGGCTCGGCGTACGGCGCGAGCACGCCGGCGGCGGCGACCGGGTCGGCGGCCTCCAGGGCGGCGGACAGCTGCACCTTGACGACCGGCAGCCCGGCGTCCTGGAGCCTGCCCAGCGCGGCGGACGGATCCTCCCACGCGCAGGCCAGGTGGGCGAGGTCGAGGCAGATGCCGAGCCACCGGGTGTCGACGCCGGACAGCAGCTCCGCGGCCTGGGTGGTGTTCTCGATGACGCAGCCGGGCTCGGGCTCGAAGCCGACGCGGATCGTGCGGCCCGTGGCGGAGGCGATGCCCTCCAGCCCGCGCGCCAGCTCGTCCAGGTGCCGCGCGGCGGCGGCGGCGCGGGTGGTGTCCCACGGCACGCGCCAGGCGAGCGGCAACGTGGAGATCGATCCGCGGGCCGCGTCGTCGGGCATGAGGTCGGCGAGCACGCGGGCCAGGTCGAGCGTGTACGCCAGCCGCTGCCGGGTGGTCCAGTCGGGGTGGTAGACGGCGTGTTTGACCACGGGTGCCTGGAACGCGCTGTACGGGAACCCGTTGAGCGTCACCACCTCCAGGCCGCGCACGTCCAGCTCGCGCCGGAACCGGTTGCGCAGGTACGGGTCGGCGGCCAGTTGGCCGGCCACGGGGGCGGCCAGCCACAGCCCGAGGCCGAGCACGCCGGCGTCCAGCCGCTCCCGCACGGGGACGGCGTAGGTGTCGAGCTGCGCGACGATGCCGAGCAGGTCCTCGGCGGGGTGCACGTTGGTGCAGTAGCTCAGGTGCGTCAACTGCCACCCCGCAGGATCGAGTTGCCGGCGAACGTGGCGTCCGCGCTGCCGGTCTCCGACAGGTCGAGCCGCCCGGACTGGCCGTAGAACTCGACGGGGTTGCGCCACATGACGCGGTCCACGTCGTCGGCGGTGAAGCCGTCGGTGAGCATCGCCTCGGCCGTCCACCGGGTCAGCAACGGATCCGACCGGCCCCAGTCGGCGGCCGAGTTGACCAGGACCCGTTCCAGGCCGAACCGGCGCAGGATCGCCACCATGCGGTCCGGCGACATCTTGGTGTCGGGGTAGATGGAGAAGCCGAGCCAGACGCCCGCCTCCCGGGCGCCGGCCACGGTGACCTCGTTGAGGTGGTCGAGCGCCACGCGGCCCGGGTCGATTCCCGACTCGGCGACGACGGCGAGGCTGCGCTCGGCACCTCGTTCTTTGTCGCGGTGCGGGGTGTGCACCAGCGCGGGCAGCCCGTGCTCGATCGCGAGCGCGAGCTGTGCGGCGAAGACCTCGTCCTCCTCGGGCGTCATCGCGTCGTACCCGACCTCGCCGACCGCCACCACGCCGTCCTTCTCCAGGTAGCGCGGCAGGAGGTCGAGCACCGGGCGGCAGCGCGGGTCGTTGGCCTCCTTGGGGTTGAGCGCGATCGTGGCGTGGTGCCGGATGCCGAACTGGGCGGCGCGGAAGGGCTCCCAGCCGACCAGGGAGTCGAAGTAGTCGGTGAAGGAGCCGGGGCCGGTGCGCGGCTGCCCGAGCCAGAAGGCGGGCTCGACCACCGCCCGCACCCCGGCCGCGGCCATCCGCTCGTAGTCGTCGGTGGTGCGTGAGCTCATGTGGATGTGCGGATCGAAGATGCGCATCAGCCCTCCTTCACTTGTTCGAGAACGGCCAGCGCGTCGGCCGGCACCTCCCGGCCTGCGGCGCGCCGCTCCCGCGCGAAGGCGTCGAGCATCGCGGCCAGCCGGGCATCCGCCCGTTCGGGCACGCCGTGCACGTTCTTCAGCGGCACGCCCATGAACACGCACTTGAGCACGCCCTGCCGCCAGGCCGCGTCGTCCAGCCGGGTGGCGTACGGGCCTAGCGCGGCGGCCACGAGCCGGGTGTCGTTGGTGCGCAGGGCGTCGTGCAGCAGCACCACGGCCGCGTCGCCGAGGGGCAGCAGCGGCAGCGCCTTGAGCACGGCCAGCTTCTCCGCCGCGTCCCCGTACCGGTAGACGGCCTCCACCTCGTCGGCGAGCAGTTCGGACGGCAGCGCGGCGAGCAGCAGGGCCCGCGCCGCCTGGTCAACCGTCCAGCCGGGTAAGGCGGGCAGCGGTCCGCGGCCGCAGCGCCGGCCCGCGGCGGGGAACAGCCCCCCGATCGCGCCGGGGTCGGCCGCCACGAGGGCGACGGCCCCGGCGAGCCATCCGTGCTCGGTGAGGGAGCCGTTCTCGGCGAGTGCGGCGCGCAGGTCGTCCAGGGTCACCATCGGTCCTCGTCTCGGTCGCCGGGAGCGCCGGCCGCCGCCTTGGCCGCCCGGCGCAGGAAGTCGATCGATCGCGCCGCGGTCCCCGGCGCGTCGTGCGAGTGGCGGGGCAGTTCCACGGCCACCAGGCCGCGGTAGCCGGCGGCCGTGAGCGCGGCCAGCACCGGCGGGAACGAGATCTCGCCCGCGCCGAACTCCAGGTGCTCGTGCACGCCCCGCCGCATGTCGTCGATCTGCACGTTGACCAGGTGCTCCGCCACGTCGGCGACGCAGTCGGGCACCGGGATCGGTTCGAGGCAGCGGCAGTGCCCGATGTCGAGGGTGATGCCGAAGTGCGGCGGGCCGCCGAGGTCGTCGCGCAACCGGCGCCAGCCGGCGATGTCGGCGACCAGCATGCCGGGCTCGGGCTCGAACCCGAGGGGCACACCCGCCGCCGCGGCGGCCTCGACGACCTCGGCGCACCCGCGCACCAGGCGGTCCCAGGCGCCGGGCACCCCGGGCGGGGCCACGCCGGACCAGAACGAGACCGCCTCGGCGCCGAGGTCGGCGCCGACCCGCACCGCGAGGCGCAGGTATTCGAGGCGGCGCGCCGGGGCGTCGTCCAGCAGCGTCGGCGCGTGCTTGCGCCACGGGTCCATCAGGTACCGGGCGCCGGTCTCTATCACCACGGCCAGCCCGAGGCGGTCGAGCAGGGCGGCGATCTCGGCGGTGCGCCCGGCGAGGTCCGGCTCGAACGGGTCGAGGTGGCCGGTGTCCAGGGTCAGCGCGACGCCTTCGTAGCCGAGGTCCGCGAGGACGGCGAGCGCCTCGGGCAGCCGGTGGTTGGTGAATCCGTTGGTGCCGTACCCGAACCGCGGTCCCGCCGTCATGTGGGCGACACCACCCGGGCCAGGCGGCGGCCGAGCGGCGCCGCCGCGGCGACGGCCAGCCCGGCGGCGGGGGCGCCGGCGCGGGCGGCCAGCGCGCCCTGGAGCAGGGGCAACCCGGTGATGCCGGCGCCGACGGCCGCCCGGAGGCGCTCCGGTGAGGGTTCGGCGACGGCGTGCGCCTGGGCGGCGCCGTACCGGGCGGCGTACCCGGTGGCCAGCGCGCCGGCCAGGCCGGGACGGCGGCCGGAGGCCGCGGCGGCGATGGCGGCCGTGCCCGCGAGGGTGGCCGCGGGCAGCTCGGGGCCGGTGCCGGTGACCTCGTACCGGGACAGGGCCGTGACCGTGTAGGTGTGCGCGGCGACGGTCAGGGCCGCCGGCACCGCCTCGGCCGTCCGCGCGCCGCAGGCGCCGAGCAGCACGTCGAGTCCCCGGCAGGCCGCCATCACGGCGGGGCCGGCGCGGGTGTTCTTGGCCCGCAGGTCGTAGGCCCACACCGCGCCCGCCAGCGGCAGCGCGACGGCGAGGGCGCGGCGGCCGCCGGCCAGCGCGGCGAGCCCGATCCCGGCCGCGGTCAGGCCCGCCGCCACGCCGAGGGCCCGCCGCGGGCTGATCCTCCCGGACGGGATCGGCCGCTCCGGGCGCTCACGGGCGTCGAGTTCACGGTCGGCCCAGTCGTTCGCGGCCATCCCGCCCCAGTACAGGCACACCGAGGCCGCGGCCAGGCCAGCCGTGGCGCGGCCCAGCGTGCCGGACGCGGCGGCGCCCGCGACCGTGTCGCCGGGCACCGACAACGCGGCCGGGGCGCGGACCAGCTCGGCGAGGGCGCGCCAGTTCAGGCGGCCGGGCGCGCGGTCAGACATACGCCAGTCCCCGCACGAAACGGACCAGTACCGCCCATTGCTCGGGCAGCGCGTGGGACACCTCCCCCAAGGGGTCCTTGAAGAAGAAGGCCAGCTCGCCGAGGGGCCCGGAGCGGCCGGCGGCGTGCGCGGCGGCGGTGAGCCGGGCCAGGTCGAGCACGAGGGGGGCGGCCAGCGCCGAGTCGCATCCGTGCCAGGTGAAGTCCATCCGCATCGTGGTGCCGAGGAAGCCGCTGAAGGTGATGAGGTCCCACGCCGTCTTGAAGTCGCCGATGTCGTCCACGTACTCGATGTGGCTGCTGCCCTGGGGCTGGTAGCCGAGGGTCTCGGCCAGCACCCGCTGCTTGCTGCCGGCCTTCGCGGCGTTCGCGGCCGGGTCGGCGAGGTTGGCGCCGTCGCCGCCGCCCAGCAGGTTGGTGCCGGACCAGGTGCGCACCCGCAGGTGGCGCATGGCGAACATCGGCGCCAGCACCGACTTGACGAGAGTCTCGCCGGTCTTGCCGTCGTTGCCGGCGTACGGGACGTCCGCCCGCGCGGCCAGCTCGGCCAGCGCCGGCAGGCGGGCGCCGGTCGACGGCGTGAAGTCGACGAAGGGGCAGCCCGCGGTGAACGCGGCGTACGCGTTGAGCGAGCTCGCCGGCAGGACGGGGTCGGTGGAGGCGAGGGACTCCTCCAGCGCGGCCAGGTCGGCGTGGCCCGGGTGCGGTGGCGCGGCGGGCTCGGTGGACGAGACGTTGACCACCACCACCCGTTCGAGCCGGTGCCGCCGCTGGAAGTCCTCGATGTCGGCGGCGATCCGGCGGGCCGCGTCGATCTGACGCTCGGCGGACGGCACGGGGCGCAGTTCCCGCTCCGCGGCGGCGATCTCCGTCCCGAGCGCCGCGGTGATCCCGGCGGGCAGGACCCCGGCCGTGACGAGGGCCTCCGCCTTCTTGGCCAGCGGGATTCCCGCGATGTCGTGGCCGCCGAAGACGAGGTCGGCGAGGCCGGGCAGGGCCGGGCTGCGCAGTTCGGGCAGCTCGGTGACGCATCCGAGCGGCTCGGCCAGCCCCGCCTTCAGCGCCGCCGCCCCGACGACGGCGGTCGTCGCGACCGACCCTCGTGCCCCGATCAACCAGATGCCGGTCGCCATGAGCTCTCCCTTGCGATGTGCCGTGCCTTGCGTGGAACGGCTGAGTGGACGCGGCCGGCCGGGAGGGGGGCTCCCGGCCGGCCGCGGGATTCAGCTGCCGTACACCTCGAAGGTGAACAGCGAGTACCCGTACGGTGTGGCCCGGGTCGTGCCGTTGACGCGCACGTACCGGGTCGACGCGCTCAGGCCTGTGTTGTCGTCCTCACCGCCGTTGCCGCCGGTGACGGACCTGACCGTCGTCCACGTGGAGCCGTTGGGCGACGTCTGGATCTGGTAGGCCGAGCCGTACGCGGCCTCCCACACCAGGCGCACCCGGTTCACGGTGTACGTCGCGCCGAGGTCCACCTGGATCCATTGCGGGTCCGAGAACGCGCTCGACCAGCGGGTCGTCGTCGAGGCGTCCACCGCGTTGGAGGCGGGGTAGGACGCGTTCTCCGTGCTGGACGCCGTCGCCGGCTTGTTCAGCGCCAGGTTCGCCGACGGCTGCTGGCCCTTGACGAACTCGAACTCATCGACGTCGAACAAGCCGGTGCCCGTACCGGTGAAGGTGAGGAACACGGTGGCGTTGCCGGTCGGGACGTTGCTGAGCGTCCCGGTCACGTTGGCGAACGTCTCCCAGCCACCGGTGTTCAGCACGTTGACGGTGCCGAGGATCGGGCCGGTCTGCGAACCCGTGCGTACCTGGATCTGGCCGCCCGAGCCGCCGGAGACGACGCGCGCCCGCAGCGACGTGGCGCCGCCGACGTTGACGTTGGTGTAGCCGGCCCAGTCGCCCGGGTCGATGTAGCCGAGCGTCTGGCCGCCGTTGGCGCCGGCCTTGGTGAACACCTGCGCGCCGTTGACGGAGCTGAACGCCTCGGCCTGGACGAGCGCGCTGGCCGGCGGCTGGCCGTTGAGCTCCTTGATTCGGACGTTGCGGAACGAGGCCTGGTCGGCGGCGCCGTGGTTCTGCAGGCCGATGTACCCGTCCAGGTTGCGGTTCGGGTCGGTGTTGGTGAAGTCGTTGATCAGCGAGCCGTTGAGGTAGACGCGGATCCGCTGGCCCTCGACGAGGATCTCGTAGGTGTTCCACTCCCCCGGCGGGTTGAGCGCGGCGTCGCGCGCGGCGATGTCCGCGGACTTGAACGAGTAGATCGAGCCCGTGGTGCGGTCCGTCGTGTCGGTGGCGTCGATCTGGATCTCGTAGCCCTGGTTGACCGCGACGTTCGGGTCACCTCCGGGGTTGGGGAAGCCGACGAAGATGCCGGAGTTGCTGTCCCCGGTGAGCCGCCAGTCGGCCTTCAGCGAGTACCCGTTGGTGTACTGCTTGGCGTTGTACCAGAACAGGCCCATGCCGCCGCTGGAGCTCAGCGTGGCGTCGGAGTTGGTGAAGGAGCCAGGCCCGGACTGCGACCAGCCGGTCGTGGCGCCGTTGTAGAGCGCGGTGTACCCGGTCTCCGGCCGGCAGTCGGCGTGGGCGCGCTTGGCCGCGTACCTGATGCCGCCGAGGAGCTGGCTGCGGAAGGGGGTCTCGGCGTAGGACGCCTGGGTGTGGCCGAAGCCCGTGTAGAACGAGCGCCCGCTGTCGATGGTCTTGCACCAGGTGATCGGGTGGTCGGCGCCCATCGAGCCGCCGGAGTAGGTGGACTCGTCGAGCGTCGCGAGGACGCGGGCCGTGGAGCGCGGGTTGGACTGGTAGTTGTACAGCTCGTCGGTGCGGGTCCAGGCCTGCGGCAGGTGCGCCGTACCCGGGTGCGCGCGGTTCTCGGTCCTGGAGGTGACCTGCTGGATCGCCGGGTGGCTGACGAACCAGGCCCCGACGAGCTGACCGTAGAACGGCCAGGCGTACTCGGTGTCGGCGGCGGCGTGGACGCCCACGTAGCCGCCGCCCCCGCGGATGTAGGACTCGAACGCGGTCTGCTGGGCCGCGTTGAGCACGTCGCCCGTGGTGCTGAGGAAGACCACGGCCTCGTACTGCGCGAGGTTGCCCGTGGTGAAAGCGTTGGCGTCCTCGGTCGCGGTGACCGTGAAGCTGTTGGCCGCGCCGAGTTGCTGGATGGTCTGGATGCCCACCGGGATCGCGTCGTGCCGGAAACCCGCGGTCTTGGAGAACACGAGGACGTCGTAGGGCGCGTCGGCGGCCTGCGCGGGCGACGCGTGGAGCATCGGTACGGCGAGGACGATGGCGGCGCTCACGCCTGCCAGGAGTCTGCGCATGGGACCTCTTCGGTTGGGGGACGGTGGGCACCCGCGCTCGCACGGGTGCCCACGGCGCCTGACGGTCAGGAAACGGTCCACTTCTGGTTGGTGCCCGCGGTGCAGGTCAGCTGCTGCACGGGCGTACTGTCCGCGGTGTTCCCACCGGTCACGTCGAGACACTTTGCCGAGTTCACGCTGCGGATCGTGCCGTCGGCGTTGACCGTCCAGTTCTGCGCGGCCGTGCCGTTGCACGTGTAAAGCTGGATCTTGGCGCCGTCGGCGGTGCTGCCGCCGGAGACGTCGAGGCACTTGCCGAGGGCGCGGAAGGTCTGCCCGGTACGGGCCCACGTCTGCGCGGCCGTGCCGTTGCAGGTGTAGATCTGGATCTGGGTGCCGTCGGCGGCGGACGCGCCCCGCACGTCCAGGCACTTGCCGCCCAGGCCCTTGATCGTGCCGGGGGTCGGGTTCGTCGTGGTGCCGGTGGTGAACGTGAAGCTGTCCAGGTCGAACAGCGCGCCCGTCGCCGCGCCGGCGAAGGTCAGGTAGAGCGAGGTGCCGGTGGCCCCCGCGCCGTTGACCGTGCCGGTGACGTTGGCGAACGTCTCCCACGAGCCGGTCGGCGTCACCGTCGCGGACCCGAGGACGGTGCCCGTCGGCGAACCGGTGCGGATCTGCACCGTGCCGCCCGCGCCCGCCGAGGAGACCCGCGCGGTGAACGACGTCACGTTGTTGATGCGGTACGGGTCGAACTGGATCCAGTCGCCGTTGTTGATGTCGCCGACGGTCCTGCCGCCCTCGGCCGTGGTCTTGGTGAAGAGGCCGACGCCGGAGGAGGTCTTGTAGTGCTCGGCCTGACGCCTCTTCAGCTGCAGGATGCTCTGCGCCCGGCCGACCAGGCCGCCGTTGTCGGTGTAGGACGCGTCGAAGACCGGGAAGATGTTCGCCGCGTCGTCGTGCTCACCGTCGGGCGGGATCGTGATCGTGCCCGAGCAGCCGTTCTGCGACGTGATGTGGTGCGCGTGCTGGTCGTGGCCGATCACGTACGACATCGTGACGCGCGAGCAGGCGATCTGGCCGTCCTCGGGATCGGTGACGGTCACGCTCCACGGCACGCTGTCGCCGAACGCGGCGAGCTGACCCGCCAGGGGCGAGGTGATCGTCACGACCGGCACCGTGTTGCCGACCGTGATGGTGACGTTGGCGGTGCCGGCCCCGCCTCTGTTGTCGCGCACCGTCAGCGTGGCGGTGTAGGTGCCGTTGGCGGTGTACGTCTTCGTCGGGTTCGCCGCGGTGGACGTGGTCTGGTCGCCGAAGTCCCACGCGTAGGTGATCGGGTCGCCGTCGGGGTCGGTGGAGCCCGCGGAGGAGAAGGTCACCGCGAGCGGCGCCGCGCCCGACGTCCTGTTGGCGGCCGCGACGGCGGTCGGGGCGCGGTTGCCGCCGCCGCCGACGTAGTCGTACCGGTACAGCGCCGAGTTGGCGTCGCCGTTGAAGTAGCCGGTGCCGTAGTCGAGCACGTAGAGCGCGCCGTCGGGGCCGAAGGCCATGTCCATGACCTGCTTGCCGTTCCACGGGAACGTGTCGATGGTGCCCGGGGTGCCGTCCGAGTTGAGGTGGATGGGCTTGATCCATCCGCGGCCGAACTCACCGGCGAAGTACAGGCCGTCGAAAGACTGCGGCCACTTGGTGGTGGAGGGGTTCGCGGCGTCGTAGCGGTACACCGGGCCGCCCATGGGGGACTCGCTGCCGCCGCCGAACGCCGACGGGGTACCGGCGTCGCCGGCGTAGCGGATCCAGGCCGCGCGGGCCGCGGGCAGCGTGGACTGGCCGGTGTTGCGGAACGAGTTGTTGGTGGGGCCGCCACCGCAGTTGAACTTCGCGCCGGTGGCGTTGGTCGCGAAGTTCCACTCGTTGTAGGTCTCGCTGGTGCTGTTCGAACCCGTGCAGTACGGCCAGCCGTAGTTGCCGGGGCTGGTGATGCGGTTGAACTCCACCTGCCCGGAGGGGCCGCGGTTCGCGTCGGTCGTGCCCGCGTCGGGACCGTAGTCGCCGACGTAGACGATGCCGGTGGCCTTGTCGACGCTCAGCCGGAACGGGTTGCGGAAGCCCATCGCGTAGATCTCGGGCCGGGTGTTGGCGGTGCCCGGCGCGAAGAGGTTGCCCGTGGGGATCGAGTAGGTCCCGTTGGCGTTCACCTTGATCCGCAGGATCTTGCCGCGCAGGTCGTTGGTGTTGCCCGCGCTCCGTTGCGCGTCGTAGGCGGGGTTGCGCTCGGTGCGCTCGTCGAGCGGCGAGTACCCGGAGGACTCGAACGGGTTGGTGTCGTCGCCGGTCGACAGGTAGAGGTTGCCGGCCGCGTCGAAGTCGATGTCACCGCCGACGTGGCAGCACATGCCGCGGTTGGCGGGCACGTCCAGGACGTTGACCTGGCTGGCCATGTTCACCGAGTAGTCGGCGTTGAGGGTGAAGCGCGAGAGGCGGTTGACTCCGGTCCAGGTGGTCCAGTTGGCGGCGGTGCCACTCGCCGGCGCGTCCCCGGCGGGGGTGCTCAGCGGCGGCGCGTAGTACAGGTAGATGTACCGGTTGGTGGCGAAGGCGGGGTCCACCCCGACGCCCTGCAAACCTTCCTCGTCGTGGTTGTAGACGGTGAGCTTCGCGACCTGCGCGGTGTCACCGGCCGCGTTGGTGCGCCGCAGGGTGCCGTCGCGGGAGGTGTGCAGGACCGAGCGGTCCGGCAGGACCGCCATCGACATCGGCTCGCCCGTGTCGGCGACCCCCTTGGCGAGGGTCACCTGCTGGAACTCGTTGGCGTTGATGGGATGCGCCGACGCGGGCGCGGCCGTCACGATCGAGGTCGCGACACCGGTGATGCTCGCCGCGACGAGCAACAGGGCCGCACCGATCATCCGCCATGGACGTTTGGGGGGTGTGGGATACATCGTGTCCCTTCCTGACTGTTATGCCAGGCAGGGCGCGCGCCGCCGCGCCGGAGCCGTTCTTTGGGTGCTTCGTGTCGATCACCGCCGCCATCCCCGTATCCACGCCGATTGGAAACGTAGATGAAACACATTCTGCGATGAGCGACACAGTAGGAGCTTTAGATCGGACTGTCCATACTTTTGGTTTGATCGCCAATACTTCTGCATCTATAGATAGAAGCGGCCTGGATGGCCGCCACGGCTCGTCGTGAGTGACCATGGTGATGAGGGCACCAGGAGGCGCCCCGCTCACCGATCAACGGAGTCGGTACCCCTTTGGGCGCAGGTACCGTCAGCGCCCAACGGCCTCCGCCGACACGGTGAGCGGGGCCGGGTCGGCAGGGTGGTCGGCGCCCTCCCTGCCGCCCCCGCTTTCCCCCGGCCGCGGACCCGCTCGGGTCCGCACGCAGGGGTGGTCTGAGGGAATTCGCACCGGTCGTCATACCGCCGCCTCGGCGAAGGCCAGATCGCTGGCCAGGAAGCTCGCGCCGGCGACACCGGCCCGGGCGCCGAGCTCGGAGAGCACGACCGGCAGATTGCCGGTGGCCAGTGGCAGCGAGCGCCGGTAGACCGCGCTGCGGACCTCGCCCAGCAGCACGTGCCCGAGGCCGGCGAGGCCGCCGCCGATCACGATCATCGACGGGTTGATGAAGCTGACCAGGCCGGCCAGCACGCTGCCGAGACGGCCGCCGCCGTCCCGGATGAGACGGGTGGCGACGGTGTCGCCGTCGGCCGCGCACTCGGCCACGTCCTTGGCGGTCACCGAGCCCCGGGTGGCCAGCCGCTCGGCCAGGGCGGTGGACGTGCCGGAGCGGCCGGCCACGGTGGCGTCCCGCTCCAGGGCGATGCCGCTGAACAGCGCCTCCAGGCAGCCGGTGTGGCCGCAGGTGCACATCGGGTCGTCGAGCTCGACCTGGATGTGCCCGATGTCGCCGGCGCAGCCGTCCGGGCCCCGGTAGAGCTCCCCGCCGATGAAGATGCCGCAGCCGACACCGCTGCCGATCTTGACGAAGAGCACGTTCTCGGCCGAGCGCGCGATACCCGCACAGCGCTCCCCCATCGCCATGATGTTGACGTCGTTGTCGACGACCACCGGGCAGTTGTGCTCGCGGGCCAGCAGTTCGCGGACCGGATAGCGGTCCCAGCCCGGCATGATCGGGGGCGACACCGGCACGCCGTCGCGGAAGCTCACCGGGCCGGGCACGCCGATGCCGATGCCGTTCAGGCGCTCGTACGCCCCCTCGGCCCGGAGCTTGGCCATGATCGCGTTCACCCGGCTGAGCACGTTCTTCGGCCCCGACCTGACGTCGGCCGCCTCGCCGAAGGCCGCGATCGGCTTGAGCCGGCCGTCGGTGATCTCGATGTCGATCGAGGTGACCCCGAGGTCGATGCCGGCGAAGCGGATGTCCGGGTGCACTTCGACGAGAGTGGAGCGCCGCCCGCCGCGGGAGGCGGCGGAACCGGCCGCCTGGACGAGCCCGCCGGCGGTCAGCCGCTCCAGGTCGGCGACGACGCGCGTGCGGGGGAGTCCGAGACGGTCGCCTATCTCCGCCCTGGACAGAGGGCCTTCGTCACACAGGAGTCGGAGAATGCGGTGCTTGGGTCTCAAATCGCTGCACCTCTTGCACACTTTTGTTCGATGTGCGGCTTGTTACGATCGAACAGTAGAATGTTACGCCTGTGTCGTCTAGATGTTTCGGCGGAGAACTCTTAACTTTTGTCTTGTCCAGGCGAAAGTTGAAATTTGTCCGATTCCTCCCGAATTAGGCGGCAAAGAGCAGTAACAGTCCTCCGGCCGTGTACGCCAGCATCAGCGCCATCAGTGGCAGCTGGCCGATGACCGCCGTCCGGCGGTCGAAGAGCCGCAACGCCCGGTCGTGGGCGAGCACGGTCCCCACCACGTGGCCGATGACGATCACCGTCACCTGGAGCAGCGCCGTCCCCGCCGGGGAGGTGCCGAACGCCTGGACCGTCCACGCGCGGGTGCCCAGCCAGTTCGCCCCCGTCCCGAGCGGGTCGGAGAGCAGGGCGAGGGTGTTCTGCCCCTCCAGCACGAAGAGCGTGAAGTAGTGCGCGACCAGATAGCCGACGGCGATCGGCACGACCGAGTGGGCCAGCTCGCCGGCGAACTCCGCCGCGGACCGGCCGCCGAGCCGCGCCGCCATGCCGGTCGCGCCGAGGTAGGCGCCGAGCACCAGGACGGTCACCAGCACGAGCCCCGCCGTGCCGGCCACCGGGGCCGGCACCCACCCTCCCTGCAGCACGCGCACCCAGACCGGGGCGTTGGAGAGGCTGTCGTACATCGTGGACCCGAGCAGCACCACCACGAACGGGACCAGCCCGGGGGCCGGGCGCAGACCGGCGACGCCGTCGAGCGGATGACGCCAGACGAGCGTCCCGTCGGCGTCCCGGGCCACCACGGCCAGCCGCCCGGCGACGGCGCTGTAGACCTCGAACGCGTCCCCGCGGTCGAACCACCGGGCCCCGTAAACGGCCGCGCCCGCCAGCATGGCGACGGCGTACGCGCCGAGCCACGCGCCGAGCACGGGAAGGGTCGCCCGGTGCGGCGCCACCAGCTCCAGCCAGACGAAGGCGAACAGCCCGCCGGCCGCCGGCCAGTACCCGAGTCCCGGCGGGAGTTCCCGGAGCCCGCGCCGCGGGTCTCGCCGCAGCGCCAGGCAGGCCAGCAGGTGCACGGTCCGCAGCGGGTTGAGGCCGCGCCAGACCGGGCCGAACGCCAGCGACAGCGGCAGCAGGCCGACCCAGAACAGGACGTACACCACCCCGGCCGTGGGATTCTCCGCCGTGTCCGGACCGGCGAAACCCAGCACGAAGTAGACCGTGGCGGCCAGCCCTGCCAGCCGCCAGGCCCACGGCCAGGGCCGGGCGGCCACCAGCCGCCGCACCCACGACGGCAGCGGCCGCGTGCCGTAGAAGCCGCCGCCGAGGCGCGGCTCACGCCACAACGCCCCGAGCGCCGCGAACGACACCACGAGGGCCAGCAGGGCTCCGGCCAGCGCGAGCCCGAACGGGATGGGAAGGTCCTGACGGTCTCCGACGCCGTGCGCGAGCAGCACCCGGGTTACCTGACGAGGAGCTGGAACAGTTGCAGCTCCTGCTCGTGGGTCTCCACTTCGAAGATCCCGCTGGTGTCCGCCACGAACTCGACCGTGCCGGCGACGCCCGGCCGCAGGCTCACCGACTTGTCGTATCCGTGCACATGCAGCACGTCGGCGACGTCGCTGGTCACGGTGATCCGGACGGTCTGGCCGCGGGCGACGTCCACCCGGCCCGGGGCGGGGGACACGGTGCCGCCGGCGATGGAGGCGACGAGCGTCTTGACGGTGCCGGCCGCGGCCGGCGGCGGCGCGGCGCCGCCGCACGCGGTCGTCCCGGCCAGCAGCAGAGCGAGCAACAACAGGAGTAGCGCGGACACCGGGAGGCGGGGAGGCTGCATGGGGGGTCTCCAGGATCGGTCAGGGACGCTTCCGGCGTCTCGCGGGCCAGGCGATCAGGACGACGGCCCCGGCGGCCAGCAGGGCGGGCAGGAGCCAGACCGGCATGCCGCCGCCATCCGCGGGCGCCGCGCTCCCACCATCCGCGGGCGTCGCGCTTCCTCCGGCGGACGTGGGCGTCGGTCCCGGCGGCCCGGCGGCGGGCGGCGACTGCCGGGCCGCGTCGAGCAGTTCCTGGGCGGGCCCATCGGTGGGGGCCAGCCAGCCTGCCGGTGCGGGCATGACGGGACCGGTGTAGGTGAGCCGGACCTCCCCTTTCACCACCTCGCCGTCGGAGGCGACGGTCTGGTAGCGGGCCACGTACGCCCCCTTCTCCGGCCAGTGGGTCACCGGGACCTTCACCGGGAACCCGGTGTGGTACAGCTGCGGCTCCCACACCCCGTCCACGAGCTGGTACTCGCGCACCGGCTCGTCGAGGCGGAACGGCTCGGCGTGCCACCAGCGCCCGTCGACCCGGAGGCCGCTCGGCGTGGTCACGGTGAAGTACGCGAAGGAGGCGGGCTTCTCGGTGAAGGCCAGCGACAAGGATTCGACCGGCTCGGCCAGCACGCTCCCGTCCAGCGGGGTGGAGACGACGAGCCGCCCGTGGGCGGACGCCGGGACGGCGCCGCCCAAGGAGAGGGCGGCCAGACTCAAGGCGACGACGGCGAGCAGGCGGGGTACGACGCGCCTCATGAGTACCTCCGCTCCGGCGAACTTTTCCCGCGAGGGTAACGTCCCATCGTCGATCTGAACAGAACTTTTGACTGGTTCGACGAAACTTGAGTGGAACATGTCATGCGAGCCACTTGCCCGGCTTCTCGTAGAATGTCCGACACAATGGCCTTTCACCTGGTGTTATACGCCGATCCCGGCGAGGATCGCGGACGCGCCCGGCGCTTTCCCCTTTTAGTGATTCCAACGAAATCAGCGTGGGAAGAGAAAGAAGCCCTTCCCAGAGCGTCGAGGAGCACGGTACGTTCCCACGGAACGACTTAACCGATCAAGTGCTACGCCGAGGAGTGGTGGGTGAAGACGAACCGGCCGGAGACGCCGCATCAGGCGGCGCTGCTGCGCCTGTTGCGGGAAGGGACATGCTCACGAGCCGAGCTGGCGGGCATCACCGCCGAGCCCGCCACCCCCACGGACTCCCCGGTGCTCACGCCCGGCGCCACCTACCCGTATCCATGGCGGTCGTCTCCCTGGCGGATGTCGCGGTCGAAGCTCAACTCCGAACTCGACCGGCTGATGGACCTCGGGCTGGTCGAGGCCGACGGGCTCGCGGCCTCGCGCGGCGGGCGCCGCTCCGGACGGGTGCGCCTGTCGCGCGGCATCCGCTTCGCCGGGATCGACGTCGGGGCGACCTCGGTCGACGTCGCGGTGACGGACGGCGAGCTCGCGGTGCTCGGGCACATCAGCGAGCCGTGCGACATCAAACGCGGCCCGGCCCACGTGCTGGACCGCGTGCTCACCCTCACTGGGAAGCTGCGCGAGCAAGGGCTGTTCACCCAGCTCCACGGTGCCGGGATCGGTGTTCCCGGCCCGGTCAGCTTCACCGAAGGCGTCCCGGTCGTGCCGCCGATCATGCCGGGCTGGGACCGGTACCCGATGCGCGAGATGATCAGCCAGGAGCTGGGCTGTCCGGCGATGCTCGACAACGACGTCAACATCATGGCGCTCGGGGAGCTCCACGCCGGGCTCGCGCGGCAGGTCGACGACTTCCTGCTCGTCAAGATCGGCACCGGCATCGGGTGCGGCATCGTCGTCGACGGCAAGATCTACCGCGGGGTGTCGGGCAGCGCGGGCGACATCGGGCACATCCGGGTCGACGAACTCGGCCCGGTGTGCGCGTGCGGCAACACCGGCTGCCTGGAGGCCTACTTCGGCGGCGCCGCCCTGGCCGCGCAGGCGCACACGGCGGCGCGCTCGGGGGCCTCGCCCTATCTGGCCGAGCGGCTGATCGCCACCGGGACGCTGACCGCCGAGGACGTCGCCACCGCCGCCGCCCAGGGCGACGCGGCCGCGGTCCAGCTCATCCGGGACGGCGGCCGTCGCGTCGGACAGGTCCTGGCCGGCCTGGTCAGCTTCTTCAACCCGGGCCTCGTGATCATCGCGGGCGGGGTGGCCCGCCTGGGGCACGTGCTGCTAGCGGAGATCCGCAGCGTGGTCTACCGCCGCTCACTCCCTCTGGCGACCGGCAACCTCCCCATCGTCCTCTCCGAACTGGAGGACACCGCGGGGGTCGTGGGCGCGGCCCGCCTCATCAGCGACCACGTCTACGCCGCCTGACCCCGGCTCACGCCACGGATTCGTAGCGCTCCGGCAAGCAGCGCACACTGTCCTGCTTTGTGCCGTATTGCACGCTCGGTGGGGAGTGTGCATTCGTACGCAGAGCACCCCCTTGCCCCGCTCCTAATGTGAGCGTCGTCCGGAACGAGCAACACCAAAACGCTCCCCCGGCGACAACGAACTCACGTCCCACCCGGGACCCGCATATCCAGGAGCACCCACCATGAGCAAGACCCGCACCCTGCTCGCCGCCGCCGCCCTCACCGCCGGCCTCGCCACCGCCATGGCCGCCACCCCCGCCCAGGCCGCCACCCCCACCACCACGGCCACCACCGCCTCCGCCACCCAGGCCCAGGCCGACCGGCACGGCTTCAGCCGCATCTACTCCGGCTTCGACCACGACGAGAACCGCGGCGACCGCTCCTACTTCACCGGCTACTGGTACTCCCAGAACGGCTACTACCACTTCAACGGCAACCTGTTCGACCGCGACCGCGACAACCAGTACTCCTACATCGACTTCCAGTGGCACGACGACAACGGCTGGCACCACAAGATCTACCGCGGCCACCGCTTCGGCCCCTCCCACTTCACCGGCAAATTCCGCAAGGGCACCTTCGACAACTTCCGCATCCGCGTCGGCGAAGGCACCCGCGACGACTACGACTGGGGCAGCTACCGCTACTTCTTCTAAAGACCACCGGGCGCCCTGTCACCCCGGACACTCGTCCGGGGGACAGGGCGCCGTCATGCGCGCGCGGGCCGGTTCAGCAGTTGGGCAGGTCGCGGCCCGCGTTGTCCTTGGCCTCGTCGTTGCCCCATTTGCCGAGGTAGTACGCCGAGACGTAGGCGCCGCGGCCGTTCTTGCCGGGGTTGGTGTGGTCCAGGTCGGTGCGCAGCCACCAGTGGTTGAACTCGCCGCCGTGCCGGACCTCGGCGCCCCAGACCCGGCAGTACACGTAGTTGGTGCCCTTGTCGAGGGTGCCCTGCGGGTCGCCCGAGTTCGGTTCCCGGTAGCCGGTCGCGTTGGCGAACGTGTCGACCCAGAACTTCCCGCCGGTTCCGGGATCGCCGCCGCCGCCGAGCACCCGGGGGCGGTAGGCGCGGAACTGGCTGCCGGCGTTCAGGCCGTAGGTGAGGACACGGTGGTCGGTGCCGTAGCCGCCGCGCTGCTCGTAGGCCCAGTAGGACGAGCGCGCGGCGTTCGCCCACCCCTCGAAGATCACGACGTGCCGGGAGTTGCTGTCGCCGATGGCGTCGATGACGAGGTCACCGGGGAGCAGGTCCCCCATCGCCATCGGGGTGCTCACACCCGGCGAGGCGAGCGTCACGGTGTTCGGCCCCGGCGCGTTCAGCCCGAGCGCCATCGACGCGTAGCCGGAACAGTCGGTGCGGTAGCCGTTGTGGTACTTGCTCTGGCTGTACGGCACGCGTTGCGCGGTGCCGGGATTCCAGGTCTTCGCCCGGTCGATGACGCTCTGCCGGGTCACGTCCGCCGCGGCGGCACGGCTGGAGTGCGGGACGGCGGCGACCTGGGCGAAGGCCTCGACCGTGGTGAGCGCCATCGGCGTGGCGACGGCGACCCCCAGAATCGCGAATTTCATTAACAGCGGCCTTTTGGACATGATACTCCCCTGGTGAATTCGTTTATGACCCGGCGAATACTATCGCCGTGACCATCGATTCACCTGGGGCGATATACGAGGTATCAGAAGGCCGGGGAGGAAATCCTCATCCCACGGCACAATGAGCACCGCCGAAGACCGAAGAAACCATGCCGCACCGTTTTACCGATTTCCCGCCATCTATCGTGATGAGGCCTATTCGGGGCATCGGAAGTCCCCGCCTTCTCCCAGTCGAGCCGGATGCGCTCGGGTGGCGGAGCGTGAAAGCTTCATCGCGCCACGGGACCAGACGATCTCGTCGAACGCCGCCACCTGCTCACGCTTCTCCGGGCACGCTCACCCGGTCCACTCCGCCGTTGACCAGGCCCCGTCCCGCCTCGCATGCTCGTGCTGGGTGGGCACTCCGGCAGCGTGGAAAGGCGAATTCGTGAAAGGTCGACTGACTGTCTCCTGGGCGGCCTCGATGCTGATCGCCGCGGGGTTTCTGATCCCGGCGGTCGCGAGCGCCTCCTCGCGTGAGGCTCCGACCGGCAGGACGGTGGCCGCCGCGGCTTCGCCGTCGCTGCTGTGGCCGTGCTACGACCCGAAGACCTACCCGCCCAGCAGTCCGCCGCTGACGCCGCCCACCGCGCCGGGCACGCCGCAGCCGGTGTCGGTCGTCAACATCTACGTGCACCTGCGCTGGACCGCGGCCACCGATCCGGACGGGCTCGCCTGCTACCAGGTGTTCGAGGAGCGCAGCAACGGCACCAAGATCAAGGTCGCCACGTTCGGGCCCGACGCCCTGGAAGGCAGGTTCACGGTGGACTGGCCTTCGGGCACCACGCCATCGCGCGTGGCCACCCTGTACATCGTGGCCGTCGACCGCTGGGGCGCGGAAAGCCCGCCGTCGGGAAAGATCAACGTCACCATCTACAACGACATCGTCCCACCGCCGTCCCCCTCCCCCACCCCCTCGCCCACGCCCACACCGAGCAACTGCCGGGTGGCGTACAGCTCCCAGGGCTGGTACGGCGGCATGACGGCGTCGGTGTCGATCACCAACACCGGCACGACCACGATCGCCGGATGGCAGCTCAACTTCAACTACCCCGACGCGGGGCAGCGCGTGGGCTCCGGGTGGGGCGCGGTGTGGTCGCAGACCGGTACGGCGGTGACGGCCACGGCCCTCTCGTGGAACCGGAACATCTCCCCGGGCGGCACCGTCACCATCGGCTACAACGGCACGAACCAGGGCGCCAACCCCGCCCCGTCGAACTTCCAGCTCAACGGCATCCCCTGCCGATGACCGCGGGCCCCCGGGCGGTGTCCCGCCCGGGGGCCGATCCCTGCCCGCGCACCGTGGCATCCTCTCCGGCGAGGTAGCGCTTTCGCGCCGCACGAATGTCGTCTCGCGGCAGGAAAAGGCACCTAGGACAGCGACGATTTCGGGGTGTCCGCCGGCGCCGATATGGTTTTATGGTCCACATTCAGCGGTGACTCCGGCAAAAACCCCGAAGGGTGTAATCCCCGCCCTAGGCCCGAGGTGACCGTTGTCTATCATTCTTTCCGCGTGCCATTCCCTGGGGAAATGGCCGGTCAGCGGGTGCTGAGGCGCGCCGGTTTGGGTGCGGTTCCGGATGGGGCCGGGCAGGGTGGGGTGGTGAACGTCACGCCGTCCAGGAAGTTGCCGGCTGTGGGGGTGCCTCCGGCGGCCGACACCGATTCGAAGGCGAATCGGGTGGTGGTCTGGCCCGGGGGCACGATGTACGTGCCGGTGTAGTAGCCCCACGCGGTGTCGCCGTCGGAGAGGTCTGGGGAAGCGGCTCCGGTGGGAGTCTGGGGAACGGTCGCGTTCGGGGCGCCGATCAGGACGCGCATCACGTCGGTGCCGAGGCGGCCCCGGTGGTACAGGGACCAGGTCATCGGTGTGCCGGGGACGGTGGGCAGGTCCTGGTAGAGGGTGGAGACCTGGTTGGCGTTGAGCTCGGCGAACTGCGCGCCGTCGGCGGACGGGACGGGCATTCCGCCGGCGCCCTGGCCGCGCCAGATCTCCAGCTTCTTGTCGGTGGCGGTGGTGTGCCAGCCGACGCTCGGGTTGGTCGAGGCGTCGGGGATGTTGTAGTCGACCGTGGCGACGGGCGGGGCCTCGAAGCTGCCGTTGACCAGGCTGACCGGCTTGTAGGCGCAGGTGACGGTGACGGTCACCGTGGCGGTGCTGGTTCCGCAGTCGGTGATGATCGTGTAGGTGAAGGTGTCGGTGCCGGCGAAGCCCGGGGAGGGTGTGTAGTTCACGGTGCCGCCGGAGACGGTCGCGGTGCCGTTGCCGGGTGCGGTGACGCCGCTGATCACCGGGGAGGCCGCGGTGTCGTTGGACAGGACGGGCACGGAGACGGCCTTGCCCTGCGTGGTGGTGGCGGTGTCGTTCGCGGCGCTGGTGGGCGAGATGGACTGCCCGCCGACGATCTGGATCGGGGGGGCGGGGGTGTTGTTCCCGAGTTCACCCGGAGCGGCGACGACGCTGCTGATCCCGGTCGGGCGGATGGTCATGCTGCCGCCGACGGTGCCCTGCCGCACCTTGAAGGTGATGACCTTCGGGGCCGGGTCGGTCTTGGTGCCCTGCGAGGTGATCGACAGGCTGTTGCCGCTGATGGTGCCGGCGCCCGACTGGCCGACGACGTCGGCGTTGGCCAGCAGCGACGACAGGTCCCACGTGGTGGTGTAGCGGGAGACCAGCAGCGGCCACTGGGCCGTGCGGTGCGTCAGCGTAAGGGTGAACGTGCCGCCCGGCGTGATCTGGCCGCCCCACAGGGACGGGGAGGTGTCGACCGAGACCGCCCCGCTGCCCAGCCTCATGCCGAAGATGTTCTTCCAGTAGTAGCTGACGGGGTAGGTCGCCTGCCCCGGCCGCACGCAGGGCGCGGCGGCGGCCCGCGTGACGCTCTGCCGCGCGGTGGGGGCGGCGTGCGCGTCGGCGCCGGCCGCCACCTGCGTCCCCCATGCGGCCACCAGCGCCACAAGTGCGCAGGCCAGGGCGGGGAGTGTGGATCTGGATCGTCGTGACATCAAACTGAACTCCGGCTCTGTAGTGAGGGTTACTCGCGGTTCGACCGCACGGAGACGTTACTCTCTGTAATCGGACGACCACGACAGGCGCCGAACACGTGATCTTCGTGTCGCGCCCCGGGCCCGGTCCGGCGCCGCCCTCTGACCCCGCCATTGACAGCGGGAGGCGGCCGATCGTAACGTCAGCGCAGGCTAATTATTAGGAAACTTTCTTAAGGAAGGCCGCGCACCAGCCACCCCCCACCGCTGAAGGATCCCTGTGCCCAGAAAATTCGGGAAACGCTTCCTCGCCGCGCTCTTCGGCATCACCGTCGCGGCCTCCGCCGGTCTCGCCGTCAGCCCCGCCACCAGCCAGGCCGCCGCGCCGTTCAAGGTGCTCGCCTTCTACAACGGCACCTGGGACGCCGCCCACATCGACTTCGACAAAGAGGCCAGGGAATGGTTCCCCGCGGCCGGCGCCCAGTACGGCTTCACCTGGGAGGCGACCACCGACTGGAGCCGCCTGAGCTCCTCGGGGCTGTCGCAGTACAAGGTCATCATGTTCCTGGACGACGCCCCGCCCGCGAGCCAGCGGGCGGCGTTCCAGACCTACATGCAGAACGGCGGGGCGTGGATGGGCTTCCACGTCAGCGCGTTCACCACCGACCCCAACTCGTGGAGCTGGTACTACAACACCCTGCTCGGGTCGGGCGCGTTCCAGACGAACACCTGGGCACCCACCGCCGAGACCCTGAAGATCGAGGACCGTGGCCACCCGTCCACGGCCGGGCTGCCCGCGACCATCCAGTCCTCGGTCAGCGAGTGGTACTCATGGAGCCGTGACCTGCGGCAGAACCCCGACATCGACATCCTCGCGTCGATCGACGCCTCCAGCTTCCCGGTCGGCAGCGACCCGAACCAGCAGTGGCGCAGCGGCTTCTACCCGATCATGTGGACCAACACGCGGTACAAGATGCTGTACGCCAACTTCGGCCACAACGGCATGAACTACTCCACGAACACGCGCACGTCGTCGACCTTCGCGAGCCCCCAGCAGAACCAGTGGCTGATCAACGGCCTGCTCTGGCTGGGCGGCGGCACCACGCCTCCTCCCCCCACCGACACCATCTCCCCCACCACGTGGTACTCGGTCGTCAACAAGGGCAACGCCAAGTGCGTCGACGCCCGCGCGGCCGGCACGGCCAACGGAACCGCGATCCAGCAGTACACCTGCAACGCGACCAACGCCCAGCAGTATCAATTCGCCCCCACGAGCAGTGGTTACGTCCGCGTCAGCAACCGCGGCAACAGCGCCCAGGCCCTGGACGTGACCAACGTGTCGACCGCCGACAACGCCCCCATCCAGACCTGGACGTACGGCGGCGGCAACAACCAGCAGTGGCAACCGGTCTCCGAGGGCGGCGGCTACTTCCACTTCGTCAACCGCAACAGCGGCAAGTGCCTCGACGTCCCCGCCGCCTCCACCGCCGACGGCGTGCAACTCGTCCAGTACACCTGCAACGGCACGGCCGCCCAGTCCTACCGGCTGGTCGCCCAGAGCTGAGGCGGCACGCTCACCAGCCGGATCGCCGGCGGGACGGCCGATCATGACCGTCCCGCCGGCCCTTCGCCTCGGGCCGGGTCACGAGCCGGCGGGGCGGCGGTGGTGGCGCTTCGCCGCCTGGGTGTGGGCCTGCTGGAGGAGGGCGCGGGCCTGGGGGGTGGTCACGGCCGCGGGGTTGAGGATGGCGATCCAGGACTGGGGTGCGTAGACGGGGTGGGGGAGGATGCGGTCGGTGGCGGTGTAGTCGATGGTGTCGTGGTGCTCGGGGTGGGCGGCCGGGGGGTAGCCGGTCAGTTCGGTGAAGGTCGTGCGGCCCACGGCGATGTTGAGGCGGAAGATTCCTGGGCGGTCGAGGTCGGAGGCGGTGTCGAAGCCGGCGTAGTCCTTCGTGACGATCGTGGCGAAGGGGAGGCGGCGGGCGGCGGGGTCGTCGTCCGGGTCGTAGAAGAAGAAGGTGTCTCCCCAGGCGACCTCGGGGGCTCCGCCGGCCTCGTCGGCGGTCATGGCCGCGGTGCCGGGGAGGGCGGAGACGAAGTCGATGATGTCGTTCTCGGTCACGCGGATCCCTTCGAAGACGGGCTTGACCTGGTGTTCTCCCTTCAAGCATCTCATTCAACTGCTTTGTGAGACTTTTACGCGAGGGAAGGGGCCGCTTCCAGGGGGGCCGTATCGAGAACTCTCAAATAGGGCTTGATCCGAGGGCGGGTGGGGCGGCGGGACTGGGAGCGCCGGAGGCGGGGATTGTCATCGGCCGATCGGCTGACTCCATGCGGGCCGTTGTGGCGATGAGGCGGGGCGGGGCTGGTTGTCAGGATCGGGGCGTGACCACAGAGAGCGCTTCGGTGCCGGAACGGGACGGCTCGTCCGGCGGGCTCTCGGCGGGTCGGACCTCGTCCAATGAAGGGAGTCCCGGTGACGTCGACCAGGAAGACCGCGGTGATCGCGGGTGTGTTCTATTTCATCACCCATGTCGCCTCGATCGCGGCGCTCGTGTTGTACGACCCCGTGCTGAAGGACGCCGGATACGTTCTCGGCGCCGGTGCCGACACGCGGGTGCTCTTGGGGGCGATCCTCGAGGGGATCGTCGTCCTCGCCATCGTCGGTACCGCGGTGACGCTGTTCCCCGTCGTCAAGAAGTACCGCGAGGGGGCGGCACTCGGGTACGCCGGGCTTCGCGTGCTGGAGGCGGCCGTCATCGTGGTCGGGATCGTCAGCCTGCTCGCGGTGGTGACGCTACGGCGGGACCCGGAGGGCGCGGACGCGTCGGCGCTCGTCGTCGCCGGCAAGGCGCTGGTGGCGGTGCACGACTGGACGTTCCTGATGGGGCCGAACTTCGTGCTGGGGACCAGCACCACGTTGCTGGCGTACGTGATGTACGCGTCGGGGCTCGTGCCGCGGTTCATCGGCGTGCTGGGGCTCGTCGGGGGCCCGCTGGTGTTCGGGTCGGCGATCGCGGTGATGTTCGACATGTACGAGCAGGTCTCGGTGCTGGGCGCGGCCACCGCGGTCCCGGTGTTCGCGTGGGAACTGAGCCTGGCGGGGTGGCTCGTCGTCAAGGGGTTCAAGCCGGTGAGGACGGTCGCGGCCGGCAGGGTACGGCTGGGGGTCTGAGCGGGCCGGCGGTGAACGGACCGTGCGGGGGGCTCGCCGCCCCCCGACGACCGTGCCGTCAGGCGATGCCCGCCGTGCCGCACAGGTGCACTTCGACGCCCAGCTCGGCGAAGAGCGCCGCCTTCGCGACGAGTGCCCTGTCCGCCGTCTCCGCGTCGGGGGCGTAGGCGACGTTGAGGTGGTTGGCCTTGTGGCGGGCCATGAACTGGTCGCGGGTCACGCCGTGCAGGACGGCGTGCATGATCGGCCAGGCGGGGGTGGTGGCGTTGGAACGACGGTCGGTCTCCTCGGCGGGGAGGGACACGGCCGAGGCGCGGCCGAGGTCGGCGTGCAGGGCGCCGTCCTGGACGAAGACGCGGCTCCAGACGATCTCGCCGGGCTTGCAGACGCCCTTGATGGTGGAGCCGCCGAGGGGGAAGTAGACCGGGTCCTGGCGCCAGCCGACGGCGTCGGCGTAGCCGCGCGCGAAGTGGGACGGCGGGACGGAGCCGGAGATCTCGAAGACCCAGACGAAGCTGCCGTCGTACTCCTCGCCCCAGCGGACGTCGTGCAGGGTGGTGGCCGGGTCCAGGCCCATGGCCGTCCACAGGCGGTTGGTCACCAGGGCGTCGACGGCGACACCCTCGTCGGCCTCGTTGAAGTGCGGCAGGGGCCGCCCCTCCCACAGCACCCGGGACCCGTCGCGGGAGGTGACCGGGGGGCGGTCGGCGTTGTTGAGGATGCCCTCGGCGAGGTCGGAGGCCGGGGACAGGTCCTTCAGGCCCTGCTGGTACTGGATGCCGACGGCGTCCAGGCCGAAGTCGTCGCTGATGCGCAGGGCCGCGACGTACATCTTGTACTGCCAGCGCAGCTGCGCCGCGGTGAGCTCGGTGGCCTCGTCGACGCCGAGGCGGAACGTCATGCCCCTGGCGACCAGCCAGTCGCCGACGGCGTCCGCCTCCTCGTCGGAGACGGTCAGCATCTCGGCCCACAGGGCGCTCTGCGAGAGCCGCTCCTTGTAGATGCCGATGGGGTTGAGCAGCTCGTCGTCGATGATCGCGTTGTACATGCCCATGCAGCCCTCGTCGAAGACCCCGATGATGGCCTTGTCGGCGAGGAGCTGCCGGGCCAGCGCGTGGCCGAGCTCGCGTTCGGAGCTTTCGGGCAGCTCGGGCAGGTCCCGCACGTGCGACTGGTCGTGGACGATGGTGCCGGTGTCCACCCAGCTCTTGATGCCCGCCTTGAACCAGTCGTCGGTGAAGTCGACGCTCCAGATGGTCGAGTACGCGACCCCCATCTTGGCCATCCCCGCGTTGAGGCCGAGCAGGCCGACCAGCCCCGGCCAGTCCCCCGCGAAGTTCGCCACGGTGAGGATGGGGCCGCGGTGGGTGCGCAGCCCGGCGAGGACATGGTGGCTGTACTGCCAGACGGCCTCGGCGACGATCAGCGGCGCGTCGGCGGGGATGCCCTTGAAGACCTCCAGGCCCATGCGCTGGCTGGAGATGAACCCGTGGCCGGTGGCGGGGTCCAGCGGGTGGGCCCGCACCACCGTCCAGCCGAGCTCGGCGAAGGCGGCGGTGACGTCGGCCTCCATCTTCACCTGGGTGGGCCAGCCGGCGAGGTTGGCCGCGGGCCGCAGGTCTCCGCTCGCGATGAGGTAGGCGGTCCGGGGCGGGGCGGCCGGGCGGCTCGGCGGGGCGGGGAACGCGTAGCCGGTCATGAGTGAGTCCTTTCGCGAAGGTCAGGCGAGGGCCCGTTGCCGGGCGGCGAGGGTGTGGGAGATGGTCCGGGTGGCCGGGTAGAGCTCGCGGTACAGCGCGTAGAGCTCGTCGTAGGCCGGTCGCGGCGCGGCGTCGGGGGTGACGGTCCGCGCCGGGGGGTTCCAGGCGGTGATGTCGGCCGCGACGGTCGTGCGCGCCGCGAGGAACGCGGCGCCGTACGACGCCCCGATCGTCGTGGCCGGGACGACCTGGGGCAGGCCGGTGACGTCGCTGACGACGCGTGTCCACAGCCCGCCGCGGGTGCCGCCGCCGACCGCCACGACGCGCCGGACGTCCGCGCCGGCGGCGCGCAGCGCCTCGATGTTGTGCCGCACGCCGAGGGCGGTCGCCTCCAGCGCGGCGCGGTAGAGGTCGCCCCGGGTGTGGCTGAGCGTCAGCCCGGCGATGACGCCCCGGGCGTCGGGGTCCTGGATCGGCGTGCGCTCGCCCGCGAAGTACGGCAGGACGAGCAGGCCGTTCGCCCCCGGCCCGGACGCCTCGGCCTCGGCGAGCAGGGTGGAGTAGTCCGGCGCGCCGGAGAGGTCGCGCAGCCAGCCCGTGAGGGCACCCGACGTCGCCATGCCGCCCGCGAGGTTGTGCGAGCCGCGGTACGTGCCGACCGTGCCCCACATCGACGGCGTGCGCAGCGGCCGTTCGACGGTGGCGACGAGGAACATGGTCGTGCCGTACATCAGCATGAGGTCGCCCGGGTTCTGCGCGTCGACGCTCACGGCCTCGGTCCACGCGTCGATCGAGCCGGTGACGACGGGGGTGCCCGCGGGGATGCCCGCGAGCGGCTCCCGGGTCGTGCCGGCGATCTCGTCGGACCAGGCCGGCTGCGGGAGCTCCAGCCCTGGCGCGACGTGGTCCGCCCAGGGCCGGTACCAGCCGAGTGCCTCGATGTCGTACATAGGCGTGCACTGGCTCGCCGAGTGGTGGTCGAGGGTGTAGGCGCCGGTGAGGCGGTGGACGAGCCACGACGCGGGCATGAACAGGCGGCGAGCGCGGTGCCAGACGTCCGGTTCGTTCTCGGCGACCCACCTGAGCTTCGGCCCGGCGGCCTGCGAGGACAGGACCGAGCCGCAGCGGGCGAGGATCGCCTCGTCGCCGCCCAGTTCGGCGGTGAGGTCGGTGATCTGCTTCGCCGCGCGGGTGTCGACGCCGTAGAGGATCGCGGGGCGCAGGGGTGTGCCGTCCTCGTCGGTCAGCAGGACGCAGGGGCCCATGCCGCTCACGCCCACCGCCGCGACGTCGGCGCCCGTGGTCAGCTCGGCGGCGAGGTCGCGGAACTCGGCCCACCACAGCTCGCCGTCCATCTCGACGTGGCCGGGACGCGGGCGGGCGGCCTCGTGCTCGCGCACGGCGGACGCCAGCACGCGGCCCGCGGCGTCGACCAGCACGCCTTTGCTGCTGGAGGTGCCGATGTCGACGCCGAGGAAAACCTTTCCGGTCACTGCCTCTCCCTGGAGATCCGTTCGGTGCGCAGCACCACCGTGCGCGCCGGGCCGTCGTCGCCGGCGATGCGGTCGAGCAGCAGGGCCGCGGCGGCCTCGCCGAGCCCCCGCGCGGGGAGGTCGACGACGCGGATGCCCTGCCGCTCGAAGGCGGCGAACGGCAGGTCGCCGAAGACCGCGAGGCCGAACTCCGGCGGGGTGAGCCCGGCGTCGTGCAGCGCGTCGAGCGCTCCGGCGGCCATCAGGTTGTTGGCGACGAACGCGGCGTCCGGCGGCTCGGGCAGCGCGAGCAGCTCCGCCATCGAGGCGCGGCCGCCGTCGACGCGGTAGTCGGCGTAGCGCAGCAGCTCGTCGCCGCCCGCGCCGTGGCGGTCACGGCTGGCCTGCCGCCATCCCTCCATGCGCAGCTGGGCGGTCTCGACCGAGCTGGGGCCGGTGATGCACGCCACCCGGGTGAAGCCCGCGGCGAACAGCGACTCGGCCGCCGACAGTCCTCCGGTGCGGTTGTCGACGGTGACGGCGTCCACGCCGGGCCGGTTCAGGCTCCGGTCGACGGCGACGACGGGGCGTTTGTGCGCGACGAGACGGCTCACGTCGCTGGCGTCGCCCGCCGGGGCCAGGATGACGCCGGCCATGTGCTCGGCGAGCGCGATGCCGATGTACCGCGACTCGCGGGCGGGGTCGTCGTCGGTGTTGCACAGCACGACCGAGTAGCCGCCGGCCCGGGCCCTGTTCTCCACGCCGCGGGCGAGCGCGGTGAAGAACGGGTTCTCGATGTCCGGGATGATCAGCGCGATCACCTCCGAGTACTGGCGGCGCAGCCGCCGGGCGGTCCGGTTGGGGGTGAAGGCCAGCTCCTCGGCCGCGGCGCGCACGAGACGTTCGGACTCCGCCGAGACCCGGGCGCCGTTCAGCACACGGCTCACGGTCGCCGGAGAGACTCCGGCCCGGGCGGCCACCTGGTAGATCGTCACGTTCGCGCCGGTGGCGCCGTCGCTCATGCGCGGCCTTGCAGTGCGTCGATCTCGTCGAGCAGCCCGAGCGTCTGCGACGCCGTGACGGCGAGCAGCAGGGGGACCGCCACGGCCGCCAGGACCCCGGTGGACGCCGCGACCGCGAAACCGCCGAGGCAGCCCAGGGCGACGAGCGTGAGTGCCCAGCTCGGGCGGAACGCGACGAGGATCGCCCCGCCCCGCAAGGCCGCCAGGCCCCGCCGGTCGCGCAGCGCGCCGTAGGCGAGGGCGTACGGGAAGACGAGCAGCAGCCCGGCGCACCCGGCGGCGCCTCCCACCTCGGCGGCGCCGCCCGCGGCCAGGGCGAGCGCGGCGAGCGACACGCCGCCCGCGAGCAGCGCGGCGAGCACCGGGTCGATCCGGCGCAGCGCCGCGAGCCGCGGGCCGTCGCCGCGGGCCGTCGCGGCGGCGAACCGGGCGAGGCCGGTCAGCGCGAGCGATGGGGGCACGGTCGCGGCGGCGATGATCGCGACCGGGGCCGCGACGACGATCGCCACCGTGAGCGGGACCGCCGTGGCCAGGAAGAACGCCCCCGCTGCGGCGCTGCGGGGCAGTTCGCGCCAGCACACGCGCACGCCGCGCCAGACCAGCCACGGCAGCGTCGCGGCGGCGGTGCGCGTACCGGACCGCGTCAAAGCTTCAGCCCGCTGGAGGCGATGGACTGCACGATGTAGCGCTGCGCCGCGACGAACACGATCAGGACCGGGACGATGGCCATCGCGATGCCCGCCGCGATGGTGCCGAGCGACCCGGTGGAGAAGCGGCCCGCCAGCAGCACCAGGCCGACCGGGAGCGTCTGGCGTTCGGTGTCGCTGATCATCACCAGGGGAAGCAGCAGGTCGTTCCACCAGTAGGTGAAGCACAGGATGCCGAGCGTCGCGAGCGACGGCCCCGACAGCGGCAGGATGATGCGGGCGAACGTGTGCAATTGACCGGCGCCGTCGATCCTGGCGGCCTCCTCCAGCTCGCGCGGCAGCGTCATGAAGTGCTGCCGCAGCAGGAAGATGCCGAACGCGCTGAAGATCCCGGGGAGGATGAGCGCCCACAGCGTGTTGGTGAGGCCGATCTTCGACATGACCAGGAAGAGCGGGACGATCGTCACCTGGATCGGGATCATGAGTGACCCGATGACCACGGCGAACAGCGCGTCCTTGCCCCGGAACCGCAGCCGCGCGAAGGCGTAACCGGCCGTCGAGCAGGTGATGAGCTGGGCGACGGTGATGACGGTCGACACGATGATCGAGTTGAGGAAGAACCGGTAGTAGGGCACCTGCTCGGTGACGAGGCCGAAGTTGCGCACCGTGAGGTTCCCGAGGTCCAGGGACGGCGGCAGCCGGTACAGCTCGGCGTCCGAGCCGGAGAAGGCGCCCCGGAAGATCCACAGGAACGGCGCGGTGATGGCGAGGGCCGCGACGGCGAGGATCAGGAAGGTCAGGGCACGGGTCAGCAGGTGCCCCGGGCGGGAGGTCGTCGTGGTGGTCATGTGTAGAACGTCCATCTGCGGGAGAACCAGAACTGGATGGCGGTCAGCACGACGAGGACGAGCGCGAAGGTGATGCCGATCGCGGAGGCGTATCCGAGGTCGAAGTCCCCGAACGCGCGGTCGTAGAGGTACTCCACGATCGTGCGGCTGGAGTCCCCCGGGCCGCCCTGGGTGAGCACGCGCGGCTCGGCGAAGATCTGGAAGGAGTTGATGGTGTTGATCACGACGAGGAAGAAGATGGTCGGGGAGAGCAGCGGGAAGGTGATCCGCCAGAACCTCGTCCAGGCGTTCGCGCCGTCCACGATGGCCGCCTCGCGCAGCTGGTCCGGGATGGACTGCAGGCCGGCGATGTAGACGAGGATCGAGAACCCGATCGTCTTCCAGGAGTTGACGATGATCACGGACACCGGGGCGAAGGCCGAGGAGCCGAGCCAGTCGATCCGGTCGACGTGGACCAGACCGAGCAGGTAGTTGACCAGGCCGAGGTCCTTGTTGAGCAGGAAGCGCCAGATCAGGGCGACCGCGGAGGCCGACACCACGAACGGGAAGAGGAACGACAGCCGGAAGAACCCGCGCAGCCAGCGGGGCATCCGCGCCTCCAGGAGCACCGCGAGCAGGAGTCCCGCGACGACGTTGACGGCGAGGATCGCGAGCGCCATGTAGGTCGTCGAGCCGTACACGCCGAGCAGCCGCCCGTCGTGCAGGAGCCGGTCGAAGTTGTCGAGGCCGACGAACTCGCCGTCGCTGAGCAGGTTCCAGTCGTAGAAGCTCAGCACGAGCACGCCGACCGTCGGGGCGAGGACGAAGACGAGGAACGTGATGATCGCCGGGGTGAGGAACGCGAGCGCGGCCGCCCCGTCGCCCCGGCGGCGCGGGGCCGGTGGCCCGGGGTCGGCGACCGCGTGGTCGCCGGCCCCGGGCAGCGGCGTGCTACTGGTGGTCATGGTCCGCCTTAGCAGGTGACGATGCCGCTCAGCTCACTCTGCAGGCTCTTGAGGCCGTCGGGGACGGACGTCTCCGACGCGAAGATCTGCTGCAGGTGGCGGAGGACGGTCGACTCGAACGTGCTGTACTTCGCCGGTGCGGGGTACGGCACGAGGGTCGGGTACTTGTCGATGCTGTTGTAGAACAGGTCGGAGTTGGCGGGGGGTACACCGACCTTGGAGATCGTCTCTGCCACCGAGCGGCGGGACGGGATGGAGTCGCCGGGCTTGTCGGGCGTGCCGACGTACTGCTTCTCGATCTCGTCGCTCACGGTGAACTTCTGGTATTCCCAGGCGAGGTCCGGGTTCTGCGAAGACTTGAGGATCGGGTACCCGGCGCCGCCGAACACCGTCTTGTAGGTGTCGCCCTTAGGGTAGAGCTGGATGTCGAACGCCGTGAATCCGGCCGGGACGAAGGTGCCGATCGGCCACCGGCCGGCGCCGAACATCGCGACCTGCCCGTTCTGGAACCTCGTGAAGACGTCGCTCATCGGCATGGGCGCCGGGGCGGTCCCCTCGTCGATCATGTCCTTGAGGAACGTGACGGCCTTGGTGACCTGGGGTGTGTCGGCCGTGGCCGCGCACACGTCGTCGCTGGTGAGGTTGCCGCCGGCGTTGGCGACCCAGGGCATGATCCCGGGGAAGATCTCGTTGCTGGCCCAGGTGAAGCCGTACTGGTCGGGCTTGCCGTCGCCGTCGGTGTCCTTGGTGAGCTTCTTGGCGATGGCCTTGAAGTCGTCCCAGGTCCAGTCGGCGGCCGGCGGGTCGATGCCGGCCTTCTTGAAGACGTCGGTGTTGTAGTAGACGACCATGTCGTTCCAGCCGTACGTCAGCGTGACGATGTCGCCCTTGACGGTGAAGCCGTCGATGAGGCCCTGGGCGATGTCGCCGGTGATCGCCTTCGCCGCGGGGTCCTTGTCGAGGTACGCGTTGATCGGCTGGACGAGCTTGTTGGCGTGGACGAACTGGGCGCCCTCCCCGGAGATGACCATGAGGTCGGGGTGCTTGCCGGAGGCGATGAGGGTCGCGACGTTCGCGTAGTAGGTGCCCCAGTTCTCCCCGGTGACCGGGGTCAGGGTGACCTTCACGTCGGAGTGCGCCTTCATGAAGGCGTCGGCCGTGGCCTTGTTGCCGCTCTCGGCGGCGGGGCCGTAGTTCCAGTAGACGATGTCGAGAGACTTGCCGCCGGAGGACGACGGAGCCGAGCTGCCAGAGCAACCCGCAAGGGCGGTCACCGCCAGCACGGCGGTCGCGCAGGCCAGCGCGACCTTGCGGTTGGGGACGTTCATAGGCCTGCATCCCTCTCAATAGGGCTGTGGGGTGCGCCACAGTGAAGTCCAAGAAATCGATTTCGTCAATAGTCGCAACCCGGCCGTTACGTTCCGCCTCTGATCAGGGAAGCGCCGTGATGGCATCGATTACAGAGATAAGTCCTCGTCAGGCCTGCTGACCTCGGCGCGCAGCACGACGGTGCGCAGCGGCTGGGTGTCGCCCGCGATGCGTTCGAGCAGCATGGACGCGGCGGTCCTGCCGAGATGCCGCGCCGGGAGGCGCACCTGGACCACGGTCGCGGGGGCCAGCGCCATGAAGGGCAGCTCGCCGACGGCGGCCACGCCGAACGTCTCCGGCGCGATGCCGGCCTCCACCAGGGCGCGCAGCGCGCCGATGGCCATGAGGTTGTTGGTGGTCACGACGGCGTCCGGCGGGGTGTCGAGCGCGAGCAGGGCCCGCATCGCCGCGTGCCCGCCGTCCACCCGGAAGTTCGCGTGCCGAAGGTAGCCCTCGTGCACGCCGGCGCCGCGCGCGGCGACGACCTGGCGCCAGCCGAGGAAGCGGTCCTCGGTGGTCTCGATCCCGGCGGGACCGGCGATGCAGGCGATCCTGCGGTACCCGGCGTCGAGCAGGGCGGTGGTCGCGGCGATGCCCGCGGCGCGGTTGTCGATCTTGACGGCGTCCACCGGGTACGGCGTGGTGCGGTCGACCGCCACCACCGGGCGGCCGAGCGACACGATCGCGCCGAGGTCCACCTCGTCCGAGGCCGGGGACAGGATGACGCCCGCCATCTGCTCGGACGCGGCGATCTCCAGGTAGCGCAGCTCCTTGCCGGGGTCGTCGTCGGTGTTGCAGAGCACCACCGAGAAGCCCGACTCCTGGGCGCGGTCCTCGACCCCGCGGGCGAGCGCGGTGTAGAAGGGGTTCTCGATGTCGGGGATGAGCAGGGCGATGACCTCCGAGCTCTGCTTGCGCAGGCGGCGGGCCGTCTTGTTCGGGGTGAAGGCCAGCCGCGCGGCGGCGTCGCGGACGAGGCGCTGCTTCTCCTCCGAGACCGTTTGCCCGTTGAAGACGCGCGAGACGGTCGCGGGCGACACCCCGGCGAGCGCCGCTACCTCGTAGATCGTGGCCATGACGCCTGACTTTACCGGGCCCCGGTGAACGGGCCCCGGGGTCGCGTCCGCGCTTGACACCTCCCGTGACCTCGGTCTAGCTTGTGTGAAATCGATTTCATGATCAAGATCCGCCGGGGCGGCACACGACCCGGGCCCGGGTATCACTCCACGAAGGGAAGGCGCCGGTGAGGCGGTACACCGGAGAGGCGCGACGCGCGGTCGCGTTTCCGCTCGGCGGTTTCGGCACCGGACACGTGGCTCTCGGCGGCGACGGCGCGCTGCGCCAGTGGCAGCTGTCCGGGGTGGCCAACCACCGCGGCTTCCTGCCCGACAGCTTCTTCGCGCTGCGGGTCTCCTCGACCGAGCCGCCCGGCGACGTCGTCCGGCTGCTGCGCTCGGCGCCGCTTCCGCCACACGAACGTCCCGCGCCGAACGTCTCCGACGCCGAGGTGCCCGACGCCGGCAGGCTGCCGTCCTGGCCCACGGTGACCGGCACCGAGTTCCGCGCCGCCTACCCCTTCGCCGAGGTGACCTACACCGACGACGAGCTCCCGGTCGCCGTGTCGCTCTCGGCGTTCACCCCGTTCGTCCCCCTCGACCCGGACGCCAGCGCGCTGCCCCTGGTGCGGTACCGCTTCACCCTGACCAACACCAGCCCCGAGCTGCGGCACGGCTGGCTGCTCGGCACCCTGCAGAACGCGGTCGGCTGGGACGGCGTCACGCCGATCGACGGCACCCGCGGCGCGGGCTACGGCGGCAACGTCAACCGCCTGCTGCGCCGCCCCGGCCAGACCGGCGTCCTCATGGACCACCCGGGCCTCGCCGAGGACGACCCCGCGTACGGCGAGATGCTGCTGTGGACCGACGGCCCGGCGGCGGCGCTCCCTCGCGCGGTGAGCGCCGAGGCGATGCTGCGCTTCGTCGAGACCGCGAAGCTCGTGACCCCGGTCCAGCTGGGCGACTACAGCGAGGCCGCCCTGCGCGCCGCCGTCGCGGACGGGGTGTCGCCGTTGCGCGCACCGTCCGGTCCGAGCCAGCCCGGCCACACCTGGGACGCCGCCGTCGCGGTCGCGTTCGCGCTGCGCCCCGGCGAGACGACCACCGTCGACGTCGTCCACGCGTGGTGGTTCCCCAACCGGTACGCGGACTTCGACCGGTTCGGCCCGCCGCACCCGTACGGCCCCAGCCGGTTCTGGGTCGGCAACCACTACGCCCGCCGCTTCGGCGGCGCCCTGGACGTCCTCGACGCCTACCTCGCCGGCCGCGAGCACCTCGACACCGCCTCCCGGGCGTGGGCCGACGCGGTCGCGGGCAGCGACCTGCCCGAGCCGCTGCGCGAGGTGATCTCCGCCCAGGGCACCCTGGTGCGCTCGCCGACCCTGTTCCGCACCGCCGACGGGCGCGCCTACGGTTTCGAGGGCGCGCTCGGCGCCTCCACCCGCAACTGGAACGGCGACGTCGGCGGCTCCTGCCCGCTCAACTGCAACCACGTCTTCAACTACGAGCAGGCCCTGGCCCGGCTGTTCCCCGCCCTCGGCCGCGACATGCGCGAGACGGAACTGTCCGTGCAGGCACCCGACGGTTCGGTCCCGCACCGGGTGGTCCTGCCGCTCTACCTGCCGCAACTGCACGACGTGGCGATCGGCGGCCCCGAACGGCCCGCGCTCGACGGCATGCTCGGCGCGGTCCTCAAGACCTACCGCTCGGTCCTCGACGGCGCCGGCCTCGACTGGCTGCGCGAGCACTGGCCCGCGCTGCGCCGCCTCATGGACCACGTCACCACGACCTGGGACACCGGCGGCGACGGAGTGCTCCGGGGCGACCAGCCGGTCACGTACGACATCAGCCTGCACGGCCCGAACATGTTCGTCGGCGGTCTCTGGCTGGCCGCCCTGCGGGCGATGCGCGCGATGGCCGACCTGGTCGAGCCGCCCGCCGCCGAGGCCTACACCAAGCGGTTCGAGATCGCCCGCGACAACTACGACAAGCTCCTGTGGAACGGCGAGTACTACGCCCAGCCCGTGACCGACGAGGCCCACGACTTCGGCCGGGGTTGCCTCTCCGACCAGCTCCTCGGCCAGTGGTGGGCCCACCAGCTGGGCCTCGGCCACATCCTCCCCCCCGACCGCGTCCGCACCGCCCTCACCTCGATCGTCCGCCACAACCTCCGCACCGGCTTCACCCCCCACGACTACCGCGAATTCGCCGACGGCGACGAGACCGGCCTCGTCGTCTGCACCTGGCCCCACGGCGGCCGTCCCGAGATCCCCCTCCGCTACTGCGACGAGGTCTGGACCGGCGTCGAGTACCAGGTAGCGGCCCACTGCCTCCACGAAGGCCTCACCGACGAGGCCATGCGCATCGTCGAGGCCGTCCAGTCCCGCTACGACGGCACCCGCCGCAACCCCTTCAACGAGATCGAGTGCGGCGACCACTACGTGCGAGCCATGTCCGGCTGGTCCCTCCTCACCGCCTACACCGGCTTCACCTACGACGCCCCCACCCACCACCTACGCCTGACCGACCGCCCCGGCCGCTACCCCTTCGTCGCCGGCACCGCCTGGGGCACCGTCACGATCACCCCCGGCACCACACCGACCCTCGCCATCCTCGGCGGCGAACTCCCGCCCGACCTGACCATCGAGCTGACCGAGGTGCCCTGACGAGAGCGGCCCGCGTTCATCGCGAGGCCGAGGTCAGGTACTCGGCCAGTACGGCGGCGTGGTTGACGGTGGTGCTCTTGGCGGCGTAGAGGAGGGTGATCGCCGGGTGGTCCTGGGCGAGTTGGAGGAGTTGGCCGAGGGCGGGGTTGGTGGTGAGTTCGGCGGTGTATCTCTTGGTGAATTCTTCGAAGCGGTCGGGGCGGTGGGCGAACCAGGTGCGGAGGGTGGGGGTGGGGGCGATCTCTTTCAGCCAGAGGTCCAGGGCGGCTTCCTCCTTTGTCATTCCTCGGGGCCATAGGCGGTCTACCAGGACCCGGTAGCCGTCGGCGGGGGACGGGGAGTCGTAGACGCGTTTGATCTGCCAGGGCATGGGGCTAGCGCCAGATTCGGGTGAGGTGGGTGGCGAGGGTGGGGAGGTCGGGGGTGGTGAGGGTGGGCTGGGGGAGGCTGTCGATCTGGAGGGGGGCGTTGCCGGGGCGGGTGATCAGGGTGGCGGTGTAGCCGGCGCTCTGGGCGCCTATGGTGTCCCAGGTGTGGGCGGCGACCATGTGGCAGTTCGTGGTGGGGACGTCCAGTTCCTGGGAGACCATGTGGTAGACCTGCGGGGCGGGTTTGTAGGCGCGGGTGGTCTCGACGGTGAACTGGCGCTCGAAGAAGCGGGACAGGCCGGCGTGTTCGAGAGGGGTCTCGCCTCGGGGGTTGGGGGGTGAGTTGGTGAGGGTGACCATGCGGAAGCCGGCGGACTCCAGGCGGGTCAGGCCCTCCTCCACGTCGGGGTGGGGGGGCATGGTGAGCATGGCCTCCCTGAGCTGCTCCAGGTCGGCGCCGGTCACGCGGACGCCGTGGATGTCGCCGACCATCTTGAGCAGGCCCTGGCCGAGGGTGAAGTAGTTCTCGTAGAGGCCGGACAGGGTGATGGTCATGGAGTACATGATCAGGTGGCCGAGCCACTCGCGCATGACCCGCCCGTCGCCGAAGATCCTCTCGAAGAGGGGGTTCGTCGACTCGAAGTCGATCAGGGTCTCGTTGACGTCGAAGACCAGGACCAGCGGTTCGCCCCCGGCCCACCGGTCGCCGTCCGAGCGCATCCGGGCCCTGGGCATGCCTCTGAGTGCTTCTCTGGCGCGTGTCATCAGTCCCCCTGAGGCGGGCCTACCCGGGGTCCGAGACCGCCACACCAGCAGGGATGCGTCGACGGCGGTCGAAGCGTGGGCGAAATAGCCTGGGCATATGGATACGGTCCGGTTGGGTGGAGACACCGACATAGCGGCGGTGGGGGCGCTGGTCGCCGATCCCGGGCGGTGCCGGATGCTGCTCGCGCTGGCGGACGGGCGGGCGTTGCCCGCGGGGCGGCTGGCGGACGAGGCCGGGGTGAGCGCGGCCACGGGCAGCAGCCATCTGGGGAAGCTGACGGCGGCGGGGCTGCTCGCGGTGGAGGCCAGGGGGCGGCACCGGTACTTCCGGCTGGCGGGGCCCGAGGTGGCGCGACTGATCGAGGCGTTGCAGCAGGTGGCGCCGGTCGCGCCGGTGCGGTCCCTGCGGCAGGGGACGCGGGCGCGGGCGCTGCGGGTGGCGCGGAGCTGTTACGACCATCTCGCGGGGCGGCTCGGGGTGGAGCTCATGGCGTCGATGATCGAACGGGGGCAGCTGAGCGGCGGGGACGGGGGCTTCGATCCGGCGGGACGGGATCTGCCGGTGGGGTACGGGCACGACGTGGGGTACGAGCTCACCGCGGCCGGGCACGAGTTCGTCGCCGGGTTCGGGGTGCGCTTCCCGGCGCGGCGGCCGTTGATCAGGTACTGCGTCGACTGGAGCGAGCAGCGTCATCATCTGGCGGGGGGCCTCGGGCGGGGGCTGCTCGACCGGCTCGTCGAGACGGGGTGGATCCGGCGTGCCGACGCCACCCGCGCCGTCCACGTCACCGAGGCCGGTGAGCGGGGGCTGCGGGACGTGTTCGGCATCCGCCTCGAAGCGCCCTGACCGTACTCACTCAGCGGTGCGGGTCCACGTGGATCTTGGGGCCGCCGCCGGACGGGCGGTGGCCGGACAGGACGGCCGCGGTCTCGGCGAGCGGCACCGTGCCGGCGACGAGGGGACGCGGGTCGACGGTGCCCGCGGCGTACAGGGCGATGGTCTCGGCGAGGGCCCCGGAGCCGCTGAGGACACCGACGGCGGTGACGTCCTTCAGGACGAGGGCACGGGTGTCGGCGAGGCTGGGGCCGCTGGAGAGACCGATGTACACCACCCGGCGGCCGGGCTCGACGAGGTCGGCGGCCAGGGCGGGCAGGCCGGGGGCGTTGGACGCGTCCACCACGGCGTCCCAGCGCAGGGACGGCAGGGTCTCCCGGGTCCACACGTGCGGGAAGCCGGCGGAGCGGGCGAACGCCAGGGACGGCTCGGTGTTCCCGAGGAGGTGCACCTCGGCGCCCTGGGCGGCGGCGATCTGGGCGGCCAGCAGCCCGATGGTGCCGGGGCCGAGGACCAGCAGGCGCTCCCCCTTCTCCAGGGCGGCGCCGCGGACGGCCCGCAGGGCGTTGGCGCCGGGCTCCACCAGGGCGCCGAGCACCGGGTCCACGGAGTCCGGCAGCGAGTGCAGGGCCGTCACGGGGACGGGCAGCCGTTCGGCGAGGGCGCCGGGACGGCCGCCCCGGATGCCGATCTCGTGCCGTTCGGCGCAGACGTGGTGGCGCCCGGCGGCGCACCGGTCGCAGTGCCCGCAGCCGAGCATGGTGTCGCCGGTGACGCGGCGGCCGAGCCACGACGGGTCCACACCCTCGCCGACCGCGCCGACCACCCCGCACCACTCGTGGCCGATCCGCAGGGGGTACAGGGCCTGACCGGTGTGCTGGTACGACATCTCGCCGCCGAACAGCTCGACGTCGGTGCCGCACACCCCCACCCGCTCCACGTCCACGACCACCTCGCCGGGGCGTGCCTCGGGCGGCGGGACGTCCTGGACGCCGCCCCGCGCGGGGCCGGTGATGACGAAGGCACGCACTACGAGGCGCCGGACCAGTAGGCGGGCGGCAGGCCGGTGGTGCCGGTCCCGGCCAGGAAGAGACGGCCGGAGTCGGGGTATTCCGCCAGCTGCTCGGGCGTGAGGCCGAAGGTCGCGGTGGTGATGAGCAGCCGGTCGCCGAGGAAGGCCATGCTGGTGGTGTGCGGCGCGGGCACGTCGACGACGGCGGCCAGGGTGGCGTCCGGGGCGTACCTGCGGACCTGCCCGGCGCCCCAGACGGCGACCCACACGTGGTCCTCGGCGTCCACGCACATGCCGTCGGGCAGCCCGTCGGTGAAGCGGAGCCATTCGCGGCGGGGGCCGGCGGTGCCGGTGGCGGCGTCGTAGGGGCGGGCCCAGATCACGCCGGGAATGCTGTCGATGCTGTACAGGACGGTGCCGTCGGCGCTCCAGGCGAGGCCGTTGGACAGGGTGAGGTCGTCGTCCAGGACGGTGAGCCCTCCGTCCCGCTCGACCCGGACCAGGACCTCGGTGCCGGGGGTGTCCTCCTCGCTCAGGGTCATGCTGCCGACGAGGAAGGCGCCCGCGGGGTCGCACGCGCCGTCGTTGAGGCGCCGGCCGCCGGGCGGGAGGATCACCGGGCCGGAGAGCCGGGCACCCTCGGTGGTCACGGTGAGCAGGGCTTGCGTGCCGGCCACGAGCAGGTCCCCCGCCGGGGAGACGGCGACGGCGCCGGCCGTCTGGTCGACCTTGTGGGAACGGGTGCAGTGGACCTGGTCGCCGTCCAGGCGGCCCTCGTGGACGGTGCCGGCGTCGACGTCGACCCACACGACGCGATCCCGGGTGGGGTCCCAGACCGGGCACTCTCCGAGCGCGAAGACCTCGGTCGACGCGACCACGGCAGGCCATCGGGGGACGGTGTCCATCGCGGTATGAGGGGACATTTTTCACATACTAGGCACCGGATGATCGTCGGGAGAAGCCGGGCCGCCGTCAGCCGCGGCCGCCGAGGGTGAACTCGTGCCAGTTCAGGCCGTCCAGGGAGATTTTGTAGGTGCCCTGCCCCTGGCCGTCGGACCAGAGGTAGCCGACGGGAGGTGTCCAGGTCGCCGTGCCCGAGGGCACGCCGCCGAGGGGGCCCTGGAAGGTCCGGCCGCCGTCGGTGCTGCGGTAGACGCCCAGCTCGGCGTTGATCGTCAGGGTGCCGTCGGCCGTGGCGATGGGGTCGGCGAGGATGGAGAGCGGGTTCCGCCCGGAGCGGTAGGACCAGACGCGCTCCCAGGTGCGGCCCTTGTCGGTGCTGCGGTGGATGGCGCGCAGGCCGTTCTTGACGACCTCCTCCGGCGGGAGCTGGCCGCGTTCCGTCGCGTACAGCGCGGTGCCGGCGTCGACGACGCGCAGGCCCCAGGTGTCCTTGGCGCCGGGACCGGGCACGGGCCGGGTCTGCCAGGTGCGGCCGTCGTCGTAGGTGACGGCCAGGGCGGGGAGCTCGGTGGCGGGATCCAGGCCGGACGCCCAGCGGGCGCCGTCGCGGGTGGTGCCCGCGGTGGAGAGCAGGCCGGTCAGTCCGGGCTGGGTGGCCAGGGCCCTGTACTCGCCGGTGCCGGGCATGACCAGGACGAGGCGGTTACGGCCGCAGGATCCGCTCCGGACGGCGAGGCACTCCGTGGTGAGCATGGCGCCGGGCGGGATGGCCTCGGCGGTGCCGGTCACCTCCGTGGTGCCGCGGGTCCACGTCCTGGCGCCGTCGGCCGTGAACCACGTGCGATCCGGTTCCCGGCCGGTGCCGGCGACGATCAGCGCCTGGCCCGGCGCGAGGGCGTGGATGCCCGCGGTGATGCCGTCGCCGCCGGCGACGTCGGGCAGCGGTGAGCGGCGCAGCCGCCACCTGCCGTCCTCCAGCGCGGCTATGTGCTGGCGGCACCGCAGGTCGTCCCCCTCGCCGTCGCACTCGGCGAGCAGGGCGAACGCGCTCCGCTCACCGGCGAAGGCGACGTACACGGGCCGGCCCGGCAGCTCCGGGGCGGAGGGGACACGCGGCGGGGCCGGCGCCGCCGGGGACGGGACGGCGGGGGGACGCGCGGCTGGCGCCGGGGAGCACGCGGTGAGGACGGCGGCGACGGTGAGTGCGACGGCGGCCGACCTGGTGGTGTCGCGCATGAGACCCCCTGCCCGCGGCGCCGGCGCGGCCCGCTCACCCTCCCTTACAGTTCCCGGCGCCCCGAGGTTCCCGCGTCCGGGTTTAGCGCAAATGATCAGGGGTATCCGCTGACGGTCGCCATGATTTCCCGGTACCACCCGTCAGTGCGTGAGTGCGTCCCCAGCGGCAAGTCCCAGCAGTTCAGCATGGTTCTGCACTTCTTTTCTCCAGCCGGTTCCCCGTGCCATGTCGCGTGGGCCGGTCCCCCGTCACGCCGCGAACAGCGGTGTTTCGTCACGAAGAAAGGAAAGGACATTGCTCGGAATCAGCGTCAACCGCGGTAGTACCATCCGGATCTTGGTATCGCTGTCCACGGCCGCGGTGCTCGGCGGCGCCGTCGCCACCCCCGCCATGGCCGCGAGTGCTCAATCGTTGGCCGGATGCGAGTTCACCCGTACGTTATGCCTGTTCGACCAGGTCTCGTACAACGGCGAGAGGTTCACCGCTCAGTCCCTCAGCCCCACCACCGGCGCCTGCGTCGACCTCGTCTGGCACGGCTGGGGCGGCACGCGCGCCAAGTCCAGCATCAACACCAACAGCCGCGCGGCCACCCTCTACTCCAACACCAACTGCACCGGCGCCTCCAAGGCGCTGACCGGCAGCAACCCCGGCTTCACGTTCTCCGCCGGAAGCGTTTTCGTCTACTGATGACCGTTTGACGCCCTCTCCACCGGCAGGAACCAGATGGCGACGACGTTCCGGCGGCCCGGCCCCGAGGCAGGGCCGCCGGTTTCGTTCAGGGCAGCAGGAGGGGAAGGGCGCGCTCCAGGGACCTGATCCAGTAGGGCCAGGTGTGGGTTCCCGGGCCGTAGAAGTCCTTGGTGAAGGGCACGCCGGCCTTGGCCGCGGCCTCGGCGAAGCTCGTGTTCTGGCGGAGGATGCTCGCCTCCACCCCGTCGTAGGTGGTGGAGGGCTCGTCCAGCGGGCCGGGACTGCCGTCGCCGGTGGAGGCGTACAGGCGGACGCCCTTGAGGTGGGCGACCTGGTCGGCGGGGTTGTGGGCGGACCATTCGGACGGCGGGCCCCATACGTTGCCGGTGTCCTCGCCGTTGCTCCGGAAGAAGGACCGGTAGCCGTTCACGTCCTCGCGGATGTCGAGGACACCGGAGAGGGAGGCGGCGGCCTCGAAGACGCCGGGGTGGCGGGCGGCGTACATGAAGGCGCCGTAGCCGCCCATGGAGTAGCCGACGACGGCGCGGCGGGTGCCCACGCCGTAGCGGGGCTCGACCAGGCCGCGGACCTCGGTCATGTGGAAGGTCTCCCAGCCGGGGCCGTCGAGCCAGTCGGTGTACCAGCCCATCGGGCCGCCCTCGGGGACGATCACGACGGCGTCGAGGCCCGCGGTGAGCTTCGCGACCTCGCCGGTCCTGAGCCAGTCCCAGCCGCCGCCGGCGCAGCAGCTGTGCAGCATGTACAGCGCGCGCCAGCCGGTGGAGCCCTCGGTCCAGCGCGTGGGCTTCATCACCCAGACCGAGCGCCGCTCGCCGGTCGCGGGGGACTCGATGGTGAGCTTGTCGGTCCGCTCGTCCACGGCCTCCTGCGCCACCACCGTGGCCCGTGGCGTGGCCGCCGGGGTGGGAGGACGGGCCGACTGGCAGCCGCACAGCACGACGGTGAGGACGGCCAGGCGTAAGAGGTGCTTCACAGGGAGCTTCCTTCCACACCCCCCGCTCCGGTGTCAACGGCGTCTCAGAGCCAGCCCTTCTCCTGCGCGGCCCGGATGGCGGTGATGCGGTTGGCGGCGCCCAGCTTGGTGATGGCGCTGGAGAGGTAGTTGCGCACGGTGCCCTCGGTGAGGTGGAGGGAGGCGGCGATCTCGGCGACCGAGGCGCCGTCGGCGGCGGAGCGTAACGCGTCGCGCTCGCGGTCGGTCAGCGGGTTGTCGCCCGCCATCATCGCCGAGGCGGTCAGCTCGGGGTCCAGGTACCGGCCCCCGGCGTGCACCTTGCGGATGGCCGTGGCGAGCTCGTCGGCGGGAGCGTCCTTGGGGAGGAAGCCGCGCACGCCCGCCGCCAGGGCGCGGCGCAGGTAGCCGGGACGGCCGAAGCTGGTCAGGATGACGACGGCGCGGCCGGGCAGGGCGTCGGCGGCGGCCAGGCCGTCCATGCCGGGCATCTCGATGTCGAGCACCACCACGTCGGGGTCGTGCACTTCGACCGCGGCGGCCACCGCGTCGCCCCGGGCCACCTGGGCCACCACCTCCAGGTCCGGTTCCAGGCCGAGGAGCGTGGCGATCGCCGCCCGCACCAGGTGCTCGTCGTCGGCCAGCAGGACCCGGATCACGGCGCGTCCCGCAGCGGGACGGCGGCGGACAGCGTGAAGCGGTGGCCGTCCGGGCGGGCCGTCAGCGCGCCGCCGAGGGACGCGACCCGCTCGGCCAGCCCGGCCAGCCCGCTGCCGTCCGCGCCGGACGGCCCGCCGGCCCCGTCGTTGGTCATCTCCAGCACCGCTCTCCCGTCCCGCACGGCGAGGCCGATCCGGCACTCGCCCGCCTTGCTGTGCCGCAGCACGTTGGTCGTCCCCTCCCGCACCACCCAGGCGAGCACGGTGGTGACGTCCTGCGGCAGGCCGTCCGGCACCGGGTCCAGCGCGCAGCGGATCCCGCTCGCCTCCAGGACGGCCCGCACGCTGTGCAGCTCGGCGGCGAGGTCGACCGTGCGGTAGCCGCGGACGGCGCCGCGCATCTCGTGCAGCGACTTGCGGGCCAGGGCGCGCACCTCGGCCATCTCGGCGGCGGCCCGCTCGCCGTCGGTGGTGGCGAGCTTGGTGGCCACCTCGCTCTTGACGGCGATGGCGGAGAGGCTGTGGCCCACCAGGTCGTGCAGGTCGCGGGCGAAACGAAGGCGTTCCTCGGTGACGGCCAGCCTGGCGCGGGCCTGTTCGCCCTCTTCGGCCTCCCGGACGATCTCCCACAGCCACAGCTGGAACCGGTTGGCCCAGGGGATCACCGCGCAGATGGAGCCCAGCGAGATGAGCTCCGGAAGTCCGGGGAGGCCGCCCACGGCCAGCGCCGCGGACGCGACGGTCGCGACCACGCAGATGAGGACGCCGGCGGAGGCGCTGACCCCGAGCACGGCCATGGCCGCCCACACGGGGCCGAGCAGCCCCCAGGTCCACGCCTCGCCGCCCTGGGTCAGCAGCAGCACGACGGTGATCAGCGCGGCGGCGGCGACCTCCACGTGGGCCCGGCGCCCGGCCACGGCGGCCAGCATGGCACGGACGTACAGGACGCTGAAGACGACCAGGCCGGCGACGCCGCCCAGCAGGACCGGGGTGGGCGTCGGGTCTTCCCCCACCGATCCCAGGATGTCCGCGGCGGGCCCGATCCAGGCCATCACCACGCTCCCGGTCAGCGTCCAGAGGGTGACCCGCCGCACCCGCTCGGACCGGGACCGCTTGTGCCGGCGGAACGGCCACAGCCCCATCGCCCGTAACCGCTGATCCATGTTCATCGTGCCCGCCACGCTAGCCGCGCCGGGGATCCCAGCGGAACAGCCACCGGGCCGCGAACGCGGCGACCAGCAACCACGCGGCGAGGACGCCGAGGGACGGCAGCGCGGCGAGCCACTGCCCGGCGACGGTCAGCCGCTCCCCCGCGCCGCCGGCGAAGTCCGCGCCGAGCATCGCGGTGCGGCTGAGCTCCACGATCGGCGTGGCGGGGATGAACTCGGCGAGGATCCGCAGCTGCGAGGGCATCCCGGACAGCGGGGTGAACAGCGGCGCGCCGATCATCACGACGAGGAGCACGGGCAGCACGGTGATCTGCGCGAGTTCGGTGGTCCGGGTGAGCCCGGAGCACGCGGCGGCGAGCAGCGCGAAGACGGCCGCGCCGAGCACGGCGGTGACCAGCAGCAGCGGGACGTTGGCCGGCTCCGGGCCTTCCACGATCGTGAGCCAGACCACCACCAGCCCGAGCTGGATCAGCTGGACCACCAGGGCGCCGAGGGCCGCGCCGCCGAGGATGCCGACGGGCGAGGCCTGGCCGCCTCGCAGCCGCCTGAGCACCAGTTCCTCGCGGCGCGCGGTGAAGGTGTTGACCAGGTTGATGAAGACGGCGAACACCGGCAGCAGGCCGGGCAGCCCGGTCAGGACGAAGATCTCGGCGGGCAGCCCGGCGATCGTCGCGTCCCCGGCGACCGCGGTGAACATCCCGCCGAGCAGCAGCGGCAGGAGCAGCACGGTGAACAGGGCCGTCTGGTTGCGGCCGAGCACCGTGAGGTCGAGCCGCGCGAGGCGGACGGCGTGCAGCAGGTCGGTGCGGGCGGCGGCGATGCTCATCAGGTGTCCCCCGGATCGGCGCGGGTCGTGGTCGTCGGGCGTCCCGGACCGGCGGGACGCGGTCGTGGCGGTGCTCATCGGGCGTCTCCCACCACGCTCAGGAACACGTCCTCCAGCGTCCCCTTGCGCACTTCGAGGCGTTGCAGGGTGAGCTCGTGCTCGTCGGCCCAGCTCAGCAGGGACCGCAGGGCGGTGTGCGCACGGTCGGCGGGGGAGGCGCCGTCGATCGTGTACGTGACGGCGGCGCCGTCGCCGGCCCGGGTGACCTCGGGCGGGGTGTCCAGCAGGGACGGGACGCCGCCGCGCGGCAGGCGGGGCAGCCGGAAGACGATGCGGTCGCCTGCCTTCGCCACCACCTCCTCGACGGTGCCGTGTGCGTGCACGGTGCCCTCGTGCATGATCGCGAGATGGTCGGCGAGGCGCTCCGCCTCCTCCAGGTAGTGCGTGGTGAGCAGCACCGTGGTGCCCTGGGCGCGCAGGTTCCCGATGACGTCCCAGGTGTCGCGGCGCGCCTCGGGGTCCATGCCGGTGGTGGGTTCGTCGAGGAACAGCACCTCGGGGCCGGACAGCACGGCGAGCGCGAGGTCCAGGCGGCGCTTCTGGCCGCCCGACAGCTGCCGCACCCGGGTCCGCGCCTTGCGCTCCAGGCCGACCGTCTCCAGCACTGCCCCGGCGGGCGGCCGTCCCACGTCGGCGGACAGCCCGCCCCAGACCCGCACGGTCTCCGCAACCGTCAGGTCGCCGACGAACCCGCCCTCCTGCAGCATGATCCCGACGCTGGGCCGCAGGCGCCGCCGCTGCCGGTGCGGGTCGAGGCCGAGCACCCGGACGTGGCCGTGCCGGGCCGGGCGCATACCCTCCAGCACCTCCATCGTGGTGGTCTTGCCGGCCCCGTTCGTGCCGAGAAGGGCGAACAGCTCACCCCTGCGCACCGTGAACGAGATGCCGCGCACCGCCTCGAAGTCCCCGTACGACTGCCGCAGCGCGTCCACTTCGACGGCGGGCTGGTCATTTGGTGTTCGCATGCGACGATCGTCGCCGCGTGGGCCCCGCCGGGGGCAGTCGCGGTTATCACCGGCCCCATGTGGATGTCACGCCGCGACGGCATGACATCCGTCATACGAGGACAGGCCCCGCCGGGGTACGGGCGGGGCCTGTCGTGTCACCGTTCGACGGGATCAGACGAAGACCACATCGCTGCAGATGTAGTACGCCTGGTCCATGTGCGAGGCCTGCCAGATCGTGTAGACGACGGCGCGGCCGGTGCGGCTGCCGGCGTTGACGTTGATCGAGTAGTTCTGGCTCTGGCCGTAGCGGCCGGTGGTGGTCACGAGCTGCAGGTTGCTCCAGCTCAGCGCCGTGGTGACGGGGTTGAAGCCCGGACGGGTGATGTAGACGCGGAAGTAGTCCGCCCCGTGGCTGGCCTGGTCGTACAGCTGGATGGTGAAGTTGCTGCTGATGTTGGTGGTCTTCCAGTTGCCGACGGCGTCAAGGGCGTTGTAGCGCCCGCCCTCGGTGCGGCCACCGCTGCAGAGCTGGCCGTTGGGGATCGCACCCTGGTGGTTGCCGCCGACGCCGTTCCGGTAGAGCCCGTTCCAGTTCCACATGGCGTTGGCGTCGGCCCGCCACGCCTGCCAGCACATCGGGTCCTGCTGCTGCATCGCGGGGTTCAGGTGGTCGTTCCCCCAGCGCTGGTGGCAGCCGTAGTTGCGGGAGGCGGGGTTGATGACCGACCCGTGCGCGGAGGCGCTGTCCACCCACGGAACCATGAACAGCACCATTGTGGTCAGCAGAGCGAGGGCGCGAAACGCCCGGCGGGGGGAGTGCGCTTGGTCGCGACGATGCATTGTGCGGTCCTCGTCTTCCGTCGGGGGGTTTCGGAGCATGGGAGCGCTCCCATAGAAGTTAAGGCGATATTACCTGACGACAACTAGTTGCAGAATATGACTGAGAAAAGTTGAAACTTTCAGCAGCCCCGAAGCTGATCGCGAACGCCGTCCGCGAAGATCGTCAGGTGCGCGTTCCCCATGGTCATGACCATGGTCGGCGACGGGATCAGACGGCGCCCAGACCCCTCGCCACCAGCTCATACCAACGGGATTTACACATAACAATGACAGCCCTGACACCCGGCGGAATCCCACTTTGTAAACATGCGCTGACCGAAAATCGACCGGTTCACCGGAACCGCGCCGCCGTTGAATTTTTCATCGGCGGACCGGCGGGAGAGGCGCGGCCGTCGCGTGGGAGCCGACGCGGAAGCGCATGCGGCAGACGACGGCGTCGGTGCGGTGGCGCAGGGCGCGGGCGAGGACGACGCCGCGCTGGTTCTGCAGCAGGCGCTGCCAGGCGTGCTCGGGCTCGATCTCGGCGATGAGGACGAAGACGTGGGGCTCGGGGACGCTCCGGAGGTAGGTGACCAGGGGGGTGTCCAGGCGGCGGTGGGCGTCGAAGATCTGGACCAACTCCACGTCGGGCTGCCAGCGTTCCCAGTCCTCGACGAAGAGGCGGGCCGTCTTCTCGTCCTCGGGGTGGGTGATGTTGACGGCGACGACGCGGTCGCCGAGGGACAGGGCGGCGGACAGGGCGTCGCGGGTGAGGCGGTTGACGGCGTGGATCGGGACGACCACCAGGGAGCGGCGCGGGCGGGGCGGCGGCGGGGTGCGGCCGATCTCCAGGCGCTCGCCGATGCGGGCGTAGGAGCGGTTGACCCACAGCATGCCGACCACCAGCAGCGGCAGGGTGATCGCGATCAGCCAGCCGCCCTCGGTGAACTTCGAGACGGTGACCACGACGGCGGCCACGAAGGTCAGCAGCGCGCCGAAGCCGTTCAGCGCGGCCCGCCACCGCCACCCGGACGGCCGCTCGGTGAGCCAGTGCCGCACCATGCCCGCCTGCGACAGCGTGAAGCCGACGAACACGCCGATCGCGAACAGCGGCACCAGCAGGTTCATCTCGCCGCGCGCGGCGACCAGCAGGATGGCGCCGGTGACGGCGAGGAAGGCGATGCCGTAGCGGTGCACCTGCCGGTCGGCCCGCAGCGCGAACAGGTGCGGCAGGTTGTTGTCCCTGGCCAGCAGGTCGGCCAACACCGGCAGCCCGCCGAAGGAGGTGTTGGCGGCCAGGGCCAGCAGCACCACCGTGGAGAACTGCACCAGGTAGAACAGCGCGCCGTGCCCGAGCGAGGCCTGCGTGACCTGGGCGAGCACGGTCATGCCGCCGGACGGGGCGATGGAGAACTTCTCGATCAGCACGGCGATGCCGATCAGCATGACGGCGAGCAGCCCGCCGAGCGCGATCTCCGCGCGCTGCGCCCGCCGGACCCGCGGCCTGCGGAACGACGGGACGGCGTTGGCGATGGCCTCGACGCCGGTCAGCGAGGCGCAGCCGTTGGCGAACGCCTTGAGCAGGAGCAGGACGCCGACCGTCTGGAGGCTCTGCGCCTGCGCGTGCGGCGCGACGGCCACCGCGGGCGCGCCGCGCAGCAGACCGGCCACGACGACCAGCAGGATCGCCCCGACGTAGATCACGGTGGGGATCATGAAGGCCCTGGCGCCCGACGCGACGCCGCGCAGGTTGATCCCGGTGACCAGGGCCAGCACGGCGAGGCAGAGCCACACGGTGTACGGCAGCAGGCCGGGGAACGCGGAGGTGAGCGCCGCGACGCCCGCGGCCACCGAGACCGCGACGTTGAGCACGTAGTCGATGATGAGCGACGCGCCCGCGACCAGCCCGGCCCTGGGGCCGAGGTGGGTCCTCGCCACGCCGTACGCGCCGCCGCCCTGCGGGAAGGCCGCGATGACCTGCCGGTAGGAGAAGGTCAGCACGGCCAGCAGCCCGGCGATGGTCAGCGTGACCGGCAGGGTGAAGCCGAGGCCCGCGCCGCCGCCGGCCGCCAGGACCAGGACGATGGCCTCGGGCCCGTACGCCACGGACGCCATCGCGTCCAGGGACAGCGCGGCGAGGCCGCCGGGCACGGTCAGCCGGTGCCGGTCACCGGCGGGCAGGGTGTCCCTGAGTGGTTCGGGCCGGTCGGCCCGGGCGGGAGCGAGAGTCGCGGACATGATGTCCTCCCATAGACGGACAGCGTGTCCATCGTCGCCGCGAAACGGCCCGCGACCGCGTTTCCCTACGCGCTCTTGACGCCCAGACCTCACATAACTACGCGTACCGTACGGCGGGCCCCGGACCCGTCCCGGAGGAGGCCGTCAACGTCGCGTCATCATTGACGGACCGGGCGTCGGAATGGCGTAGCGATCCGGCATATGGCCCTCCACCTGGCCTAGCGTGTCGAACGTACGACTTCTCCAAGGAGGAGAAAGATGTCGAGCGTTCCCCTATTCGTCCCGGTCCGTGGGACGGGATGCAGCGATACCTTGTGCCTGTTCCGCACCGCCGCAGGCAAGCGGACGGCGGTGGCGTTCTCCTCGCCGATCCGGCTCGCCAAGGTGCTCGGCCCGGACCAGCGCTGGATCCGGCTCAGCGAACCCGCCGTCCGGCGCATGATCGCCGGACTCGACGTGATCGGCATCGTCATCGACCCCGCGGGGACGATGCGACGGCCGGCGGGAAAGGCCGCGTGATGCGCCTCATCGGGCGGGAGTCCGCCACACCCACCGAGCAGGACCAGCCGGGATGGCTCAGCCCGGGACCGTGGACGTCCACCTTCCGGCGCACCGCCGAGGGCGACGCCACCGTCGGCGGCGTGTCGCTGCGCAACATCGCCGGGCGGTTCGGCACGCCCTCCTACGTCGTGGACGAGACCGACGTCCGGCGGCGGTGCCGCGCGTACCGGGCGGCCCTGCCGGACGCGACCGTCGCCTACGCCGCCAAGGCGTTCCTGTGCCGCGCGATGGCCGACTGGGTCCGCACCGAGGGCCTCAGCCTGGACGTGTGCTCCGGCGGCGAGCTGGCGCTGGCCCGCTCGGTCGGGTTCCCCGCCGAGCGGATCATCTTCCACGGCAACGCCAAGACTCCGCACGAACTGCACGACGCGGTGGACTACGGCGTCGGGCGCATCGTGCTGGACAACGTCACCGAGATCGCCCGGCTCGCCGTCCTGGTCCCGCTCGGCCGCAGGCAGAAGGTGCTGCTGCGCATCACCCCCGACGTCGAGGCGGGCGCGCACGCCGCGATCCGCACGGGCGGCGAGGGGCAGAAGTTCGGGTTGTCGCTGGTCACCGGGGACGCCGCCATGGCGGTGAACCAGGTGCTCGGCCAGCCCGGTCTGGAGCTGGCGGGGCTGCACTGCCACATCGGCTCGCAGATCGCCACGGTGGAGCCGTTCCAGGAGGCGGCCCGGGTCATGGTGCGGCAGATGGCCCGCATCAGGGACACCTACGGCCTGGTGCTGCCCGAGCTGGACCTCGGCGGCGGCCACGGCATCGCGTACCTGCCCGGCGAGCGCGGGCTCGACCCGCGCCACTTCGCCGCCGCCGTCACCGCCGCCGTGCGGGAACGCTGCGCCGGTCTCGGCCTGCCCGTGCCGCGCCTGACCGTCGAGCCGGGCCGGGCCGTCAGCGGCCCCGCCGGCATCACCCTCTACCGGGTGATCGTGGTCAAGCGCCAGGGCTCCACCACGTTCGTCGCCGTGGACGGCGGCATGAGCGACAACCCCCGCCCCTCCCTCTACGGCGCCCAGTACACGATGGCCTTGATCGGCCGCCGTTCCGCCGCCGTCAACCGCCGCGTCACCGTGGTCGGCCACCACTGCGAGTCGGGCGACGTGATCGCCGAGGACGTCTCGATGCCCGCCGACGTGCACCCCGGCGACCTGATCGCCGTGGCCGCCACCGGCGCCTACAACCACTCGATGGCCTCCACCTACAACCTCACCGCACGGCCCCCGGTCGTCGCCGTCTCCGAGGGCACGGCCCGCCTGGTGGTCCGCCGCGAGGAGCCCGCGGACCTGCTGGTCCGCGACGTGGGACTGTGACGGCCGTCCGCGCCCGCCGTGTGATCCGGCGGGCGCGGCGGCGTTTCTACGGAGTGAAGCGGTACCCCATGCCCGGCTCGGTGATCAGGTGTTCCGGGCGGGCGGGGTCGCGTTCCAGTTTGCGGCGCAGCTGGGCCATGTACTGGCGCAGGTAGTGGGTCTCCTTGACGTACTGCGCGCCCCACACCTCGGTCAGCAGCAGCCGCTGGGTGATGAGCTTGCCGGGGTCGCGCAGGAGGATCCGGAGGATGTGCCACTCGGTGGGCGTCAGGCGCAGATCCCCGGAGACCGTCTGAGCCGCCAGGTCCACCTCGTGGTCGCCGATGCGGACGCGGGCGTGCTCCGGCTCGTGCGGCCCGGAACGGCGGGTGACGGCCCGGACCCGGGCGAGCAGCTCCTCGATGTCGAACGGCTTGGTGACGTAATCGTCGGCGCCCGCGTCCAGCGCCTCCACCTTGTCGTCGTTGCCGGCCCGGCCGGACAGCACGAGGATCGGCACCGTGGTCCAGCCGCGCAGCCCGTGGATCACGTCCACGCCGTCGATGTCGGGCAGGCCGAGGTCCAGCAGGACCAGGTCGGGACGGAACTCGGCGGCCTCCCGGAGCGCCGAGCCGCCGTCCGGCGCCACCGCGACCTCGTAATGGCGGGCCACCAGGTTGATGCGCAGCGCCCGCAGGATCTGCGGTTCGTCGTCGACGACCAGGACGCGGGTCATGCCGGTTCCTCGACGGGCACGGCGCCGGCGCGCGAGGAGATGGGCATGGTGAGGATCATCGTGAGGCCTCCCCCTGGGGTCTCGTCCGGGAGGAGCGTGCCTCCCATGGCGTCGGCGAGGCCACGCGAGAGGGCGAGGCCGAGACCGACGCCGGTCTCGTTGTCACGGTCGCCGAGCCGCTGGAACGGCAGGAAGACGCGTTCGTAGGCGTCCGGCGGGATGCCGGGACCGCGGTCGACGATCCGGATCTCGATGTGGTCGGCCAGGCGGCTGGCGGTGACCAGCACCCGCTGGCCCGGCGGGCTGTACCGGACGGCGTTGGACATCAGGTTGACCAGGATGCGTTCCAGCAGCGCGGGGTCGGCCACGATCTCGGGCAGCTCGGGAGAGATGTCCCCCTCGATCATGCCGCTGAGCGGCCCGAGGTCGTCGATGGACCGCGGCACGACCTCCTCCAGCGGCACCGGCCGCAGCGTGAGGCCGAGCACGCCCGCCTGGAGGCGGCTCATGTCCAGCAGGTTCTCCACCAGGCGGATCAGCTTGACCAGGGACTCGTCGGCGGTGGCGAGCAGCTCGCGGCGGTCGGTGTCGCTCCACTCGACGTCGGTGGCGCGCAGGCTGTCCACGGCGGCCTTCGCGGACGCCAGCGGGGTGCGCAGGTCGTGGCTGACCGCGGCGAGCAGGGCGGTGCGCATGCGGTCGGCCTCGGCGAGCGGCTTGGCCTGCTCGGCCTGCTCGCTCAGCCGTTCCTGGCGCAGCGCGACGGCAGCCTCGGCGGCGAACGCCTCCAGCACCCGCCGGTCGGAGGCGTCGAGCAGCCGACCGCACACGGCCAGCATCAGTTCCTCGTCGATGACCACATCGGTGTCGGCGGACGACGGGCTGGTGCAGGGCACGCCCCCGGCGCTGGCCACGATGCGCCACGCCGCGGAATCGACCCGGTCGTCCGGGCTGGGCTTGTTCGTGCGTTCCAGCAGGGTGACCGAGGTCAGGCCGTAGATCTCGCGCAGCCGGGCCAGCAGGGACGGCAGCGCCGCGTCGCCGCGCAGCACGTGCCCGGCCAGGGTGGACAGCACCTCGGCGTCGGCGCCGGCCCGCGCCGCCTCCCGGGTGCGGCGGGCCGCGAGGTCCACGACGGCGGCCACCGCGGCGGCGACCACGACGAACACGGCGAGCGCCAGCAGGTTCTCCGGCTGGGAGATGGTGAAGTTCCCGATGGGCGGCGTGAAGAAGTAGTTGAGCAGCAGGGATCCGCCGACCGCCGCCGTGATCGCCGGCCACATGCCGCCGACCAGTGCCACACCCACCACCATGCTGAGGAACAGCAGGATCTCGCTCGGCAGGGACACGAGGTCGCGGAACGGGACCAGCACGGCGGCCAGCACGGGCATGCCGAGCAGCGCCATCCCCCACCCGGTCAGCCGCCTCTTGCGGGTCAGCGCGGCGCGCGACCACGCCGTGCGGCGGCGCCCGCGCGCGGCCTCCGCGTGCGTGATCATGTGGACGTCGATGCTGCCGGACTGCGCGGTGGCCTCCGTCCCGACGCCGCGGGTGAAGATCTGCGCCAGCCGTCCCCGGCGGGACGCGCCGAGCACGAGCTGGGTGGCGTTGACGCCGCGGGCGAACTCCAGCAGCGCGCGGGGCACGTCGTCGCCGACCACCTGGTGGTAGCTGCCGCCCATGCTCTCCACCAGCGCCCGCTGGCGGGACAGGTCGGCCGGGTCGGTGCCGGTGAGGCCGTCGGCCCTGGTCACGTGCACGGCCAGCAGGTCGGCGCCCTTGCTGCGGTCGGCGATGCGGGCGGCCCGCCGGACCAGGGTGTCGCCCTCGGGGCCGCCGGTCAGGGCCACCACGACCCGCTCACGCGTCTCCCAGGTCCCGGCGATGCCGTGCGCGGCGCGGTAGCGGTCCAGCTGGTCGTCGACCTTCCCGGCGACCCACAGCAGCGCCAGCTCCCGCAGCGCGGTGAGGTTGCCGACCCGGAAGTAGTTGGACAGCGCCGCGTCGATCTTCTCCGGCGGGTAGACGTTCCCGTGCGCCATCCGGCGGCGCAGCGCGTCGGGGGACATGTCGACCAGCTCGACCTGGTCGGCGCGGCGCACCACCTCGTCGGGGACGGTCTCGCGCTGCGGCACGCCGGTGATCTCGCGCACGACGTCGTTGACGGACTCCAGGTGCTGGATGTTGACGGTCGAGATGACGTCGATGCCGGCGTCGAGGATGTCCTCGATGTCCTCCCAGCGCTTGACGTTCGCCGAGCCCGGCACGTTGGTGTGAGCCAGCTCGTCGATGAGGACGGCCCGCGGGCGGCGGGCCAGGACCGCCTCGACGTCCAGCTCGGTGAAGCTCGTGCCCCGGTAGAGCACGGTCTTGCGGGGGACGACCTCCATGTCCGCCAGCAGGGCGGCGGTGCGGGCGCGGCCGTGGGTCTCGATGAGGCCCACCACCACGTCCCGGCCGCGTTCCCGCGCGCGGCGGCCCTCGCAGAGCATGGCGTAGGTCTTGCCGACGCCGGGGGCGGCGCCGAGGTACACCCGGAGCCGCCCGCGCGCTGTGCTCATCCGCTTCCCGCCCCCATCGCCTGTATCGGCTGTCCGTCTATCCCTGGTCGAGGGCCAGGTTGAGTTCCAGGACGTCGACCGCCGGCTCGCCCATGAAGCCGAGGCCGCGCCCGTCGGTGTGCTCGGCGATCAGGGTGCGCACCCTGTCCTCGCCGATGCCCCGCGCCTTGGCCACCCGGGGCGCCTGCAGCTCGGCGTAGGCCACCGAGATGTGCGGGTCGAGGCCGGAGCCGCTGGCGGTGACCGCGTCGGCGGGCACCCTGATGTGGGTGACGCCGCCGCGCACCGGGACGGTGCGGCCCGCGGAGTAGTCCTCGCCGGGCTTGCCGCACTCCACTTTAATCCCCTGGTATTCGGTGACGAACGGCGTGGCGGGGCAGGCCTCGTTGACGCTGACCGCGCGGGCGGGCAGGCCGACGGCCGGGAAGACCTTCAGCACCGCGCCCACGCCGCCCGGCGTGCAGAACGGCCGGGCGCCGGACACGCCCTCACGCTCGCCGATCTCCTTGGAGCGGGCGCAGACCTGGGTCAGGAGGCTCTGCCTCCCCTCGTCGGGGTTGCCCTCGTCGTCCTTGGCCCCGGGGACCGGCAGGACGTCCAGGACGTCCTCCGGGCCGAGGTTGCTCGCCGCGGTGGAGAGCATGTCGTAACCGTCGCCGGCGGCCGACGGGCGGCTCTGGAAGTACTTGCCGACCGCGTTGCCGTCGGCGTCGGTGAAGTTCTGGCCGATGATCGCGCTGCCGACGGGCTTGCCGCCGCGCTCGATCATCGAGCCGTTGGCCTGGCCGTTGAACAGGGCCTGGGCGATCCCGGTCACCGCCAGCGGGTAGACCGCGCCGAGGATCAGGGTCAGGACGACCACCGCGCGGACCGCGGCGAGGTGCTGGCGGAGCCAGCCAGGTAGACGTTCCATTACGACATCCCCGGGAGGAACTGGATGAGCAGATCGATGAGTTTGATGCCGACGAAGGGGGTGACGACGCCGCCGAGGCCGTAGATGTAGAGGTTGCGCGACAGCAGCTTGGACGCCGCCGACGGGCGGTAGCGGACGCCGCGCAGGGCCAGGGGGATCAGCGCGACGATGACGATCGCGTTGAAGATCACCGCCGACAGGATCGCCGACTGCGGGCTGGACAGGCGCATGACGTTCAGCGCGTCGAGCCCCGGGTACACCGCGGCGAACATCGCGGGAATGATCGCGAAGTACTTGGCGATGTCGTTGGCGATGGAGAACGTGGTCAGCGCGCCCCGGGTGATGAGGAGCTGCTTGCCGATCTCCACGATCTCGATGAGCTTGGTGGGGTTGGAGTCGAGGTCGACCATGTTGCCGGCCTCCTTGGCGGCCGACGTGCCGGTGTTCATCGCCACGCCGACGTCCGCCTGGGCGAGCGCGGGCGCGTCGTTGGTGCCGTCACCGGTCATGGCGACCAGGCGGCCGCCCTCCTGCTCCTTCCTGATCAGCGCGAGCTTGTCCTCGGGGGTGGCCTCGGCCAGGAAGTCGTCCACGCCGGCCTCGTCCGCGATGGCCTTGGCGGTCAGCGGGTTGTCACCGGTGATCATGACGGTCCTGATGCCCATGCGGCGCATCTCGTCGAACCGCTCGCGCATGCCCTGCTTGACGACGTCCTTGAGGTGGATGACGCCGAGCACGCGGGCCCGCCCGCCTGCGTTCTCCCCCACCACCAGGGGCGTGCCGCCGCTTGAGGAGATGCCGTCCACCAGGTGGCCGACGTCGTCGGTGGGGTGCCCGCCGTTGTCGCGCACCCACTTCATGACAGCGGTCGCCGCGCCCTTGCGGACCTGGCGGCCGTCGAGGTCGACGCCGCTCATCCGGGTCTGCGCGGTGAACGCCACCCAGTGGGCGTGCGCCAGCTCGCCGGGGCCGCGCTCGCGCAGGCCGTACGCCTGCTTGGCGTACACCACGACCGACCGGCCCTCGGGGGTCTCGTCGGCGAGGCTGGACAGCTGGGCCGCCGCGGCGAGGTCCGCGGGGGACACGCCCGCGACCGGCAGGAACTCCGACGCCTGCCGGTTGCCGAGGGTGATGGTGCCGGTCTTGTCCAGCAGCAGGGTGCCGACGTCGCCCGCCGCCTCGACGGCGCGGCCGGACATGGCGAGCACGTTGCGCTGGACCAGGCGGTCCATGCCGGCGATGCCGATGGCCGACAGCAGGGCGCCGATGGTGGTCGGGATGAGGCAGACCAGCAGCGAGATCAGCACGACGCCGCTCACGCCGTCGGCGTTCAGCGCGAGCGAGTCCGGCACGCCGGGGTTGACGTTCTTGGCGTATATGGCCATCGGCTGCATGGTCACGGTGGCGACCAGGAAGATGATCGTCAGCGCGGCGAGCAGGATGTTCAGCGCGATCTCGTTCGGCGTCTTCTGCCGGTCGGCACCCTCGACCAGGGCGATCATGCGGTCGATGAAGCTCTCGCCGGGCTTCTGGGTGATCTGGACGACGATGCGGTCCGAGAGCACCTTCGTGCCGCCGGTCACCGCGGACCGGTCGCCGCCGGACTCGCGGATCACCGGGGCCGACTCGCCGGTGATGGCCGACTCGTCGACGCTGGCGATGCCCTCCACGACGTCGCCGTCACCGGGGATGATCTCCCCGGCCTCCACGACGACGAAGTCGCCCTGCCGCAGCTCGGGCGCGCCGACGGTGTCCCAGCCGGACACCTGCGCGCCCGGCCGCCAGCCGGTCAGCCGGCGGGCGCTGGTGTCGCGCTTGGCGGCGCGCAGCGTGGCGGCCTGGGCCTTGCCGCGGCCCTCGGCCACCGCCTCGGCGAGGTTGGCGAAGAGCACGGTGAGCCACAGCCACAGGGCGATGGCCCAGGCGAAGAACGAGGCCTCGCCGGTGGCCGCGAGGACGGTGGTGGCGAGCGCGCCGGCCTCGACGATCAGCATGACGGGGTTGCGCCACAGCGTGAAGGGGTTCAGCTTGCGGAACGCGTCCGGCAGCGACGTGACCAACTGCCTGGGATCGAGCAGGCCGCCGCCGACCCTGCCGTTCTTGGGCGCCTCGGGGGTACGGTCCGGCGCGAGGACTGGGGTGGACATCAGTGGATTCCTTCTGCGAGCGGTCCGAGCGCCAGGGCGGGGAGGAAGGTGAGGGCGACCAGCACGATCGTCACGCCGACGACCAGGCCGACGAACTGCGGCCGGTGGGTCGGCAGCGTGCCCGCCGACTCCGGCACGGGGGACTGCTTGGCCAGCGAGCCCGCCAGCGCGAGCACGAAGATGATCGGCAGGAACCGGCCGAGCACCATGCACAGGCCGAGCGCCACGTCGTAGAACGGCGTGTTGACCGTCACGCCGCCGAACGCCGAGCCGTTGTTGTTGGAGGCGCTGGTGAAGGCGTAGAGGATCTCGGAGAAGCCGTGCGGCCCGCCGTTCAGCATGGCCGCCAGCCCCGCCTGGTTGGCCATCGCGACCGCGGTGCCGGTCAGCACCAGGACCGGGGTGACCAGGAAGTACATCGAGGCCAGCTTGATCTCCCGCGCGCCGATCCTCTTGCCGAGGTACTCGGGCGTGCGGCCGACCATCAGGCCCGCCACGAAGACCGTGATCACGGCGAGCACCAGCATGCCGTACAGGCCGGCGCCGACACCGCCGGGCGCGACCTCGCCGAGCATCATGTTGAACAGCGTCATCATGCCGCCGAGCGGGGTGAACGAGTCGTGGAACGAGTTGACGGCCCCGGTGGAGGTCAGCGTGGTGGCCGCGGCGAACGTCGCGGAGTTGGAGACGCCGAACCTGACGTCCTTGCCCTCCATCGCCGCGCCGATCGCCTGGGGGACGGTGGCGTCGCCACTCAGCTCGAAGACGTTGGTCAGCACGACGCCGGCCAGCGCGATGATCCCCATCACGGCGAGGATGGCGTAGCCCTGGCGGACCTGGCCGACCATCTTGCCGAACGTGCGGGGCAGGCTGAACGGGATGACCAGGATCAGGAAGATCTCGAACCAGTCGGTCCAGCTTGTCGCGTTCTCGAACGGGTGGGCGGAGTTGGTGTTGTAGAAGCCGCCGCCGTTGGTGCCGAGCTCCTTGATGACCTCCTGGCTCGCCACCGGGCCGCCGGTCATGTGCTGCACGCCGCCGGTGAGGGTGGTCACGTCGTGCGGGCCGGTGAAGTTCTGCACCAGGCCGCCGGCGACCAGGATCAGCGCGCCGACGAAGGCCATGGGCAGCAGGATGCGGATGGTGCCGCGCACCAGGTCCACCCAGAAGTTGCCGATGGTGTCGCTGCGCCTGCGGGCGAAGCCGCGGACCAGGGCGATCGCGACGGCCATGCCGACCGCCGCGGACACGAAGTTCTGCACGGCGAGCGCGGCCATCTGCGTCAGGTGGCCCATGGTGCTCTCGCCGGAGTACGCCTGCCAGTTCGTGTTGGTCACGAAGCTGATCGCCGTGTTCCACGCGATGTGGTCGGGCACGGCGGGGAATCCAAGGCTGAGGAACAGCTTGTCCTGCACGCGCTGCATCAGGTAGACGAACCCGATGGAGACGATGGAGAAGGCGAGCAGGCTGCGGGCGTAGACGCCCCACCGCTGCTCGGCCTCGGGGTGCACGCCGAGCAGGCGGTAGATCACGCGCTCCACGGCGAGGTGCCGCACGCCGGTGTACACCCGGTACATGTAGTCGCCGAGCGGCTTGTGCAGCAGCGCCAGCACCACGACGAGGGACGCGACGAAGATGATCCCGGCGGTGGTCGTACTCATCTAGAAACGCTCCGGGAACAGCAGGGCCGCGACCATGAAGATCACGAGCAGGACGGCACCGGCCAGGCCGATGGCGTTGACGGCGCTCACAGCCGCTCCACCGCCTTGACGACATACCCGAAGATCACGAATATCGCGATCGTCAGGACAACGAAGATGACGTCGGCCATCCCCACTCCTCAGATTCCGGACAACATGCCTCAGGCCGCCCAGCGGGGCGGCCCAAGTCCAGGAAATCGCGGTATTTGGGGGTTTTGACGGGCCTTGACGGCTTCCATACGCCCGTCAGCCGTTTATTGACGACTTACCGACGGAGTCCCCTCGTACAGTGAGGAACACGCCGGTGGCGGGGAGAACCGTCAGCCGCCCACATGGATGCCCGGGCGGCGGGACGGGTCGGGCTCGCTCTGCCGGATGATCTCGCGGACGACCGGAGGAGTGTCGCCGCGGCCGAGGATGAGGTAGCGGAACAGATGGGTGAGCGGATCGCCTTCCGACCACTCGAAGTAGCAGTGCGGCCGGACACCCGTCGCGTCGCGCAGCGCCAGCAGGATCGCCGCGAGGGCGTTGGGGGCGGCGGGGCTCTGCGCGCGCAGCACGCGGTAGCCGCCGATCTCGACGCCGCGCACGCGCAGCACGTCGCTGAACTCCGAGGGGTCAACCACGTCGATCTCAAGGAACAGCACGTCGGCCGGGTGGGGCACCGGGTTCATGCTGCGCTGCTCGGTCTCCTTGGCGGCGTACTCGGCCACGTCACCGGCCTGCCGGCGGTTGGCGATGATGTTCAGCGCGCCGTCGTGGGCCAGGGAGTCGGTGACGAACCGGCGGGCCGCGTCGTCGAACTCGATGCGGTCGGCGCGCAGCTCGGTGGTGCGCGACACCCGGGAGATCAGGGAGACCACCACGATGCCGAGGATGAACATCGCGGAGATCGCGATGCCGTCCGGCTTCTCCCGGATGTTCTCCACCAGCGCGTACACCAGGACCAGGGTGAGGACGCCGAAGCCCACGGTGGCGGCGCGCCGTCCGCGGCGCAGGGCGGAGATGGTCACCGCGACCGCGCCGGACACCATCATCGCGAGGATGCCGGTGGCGTACGCGCCGGCCTGAGCGTTGACGTCGGCGCCGAAGGTAATCGTGATGACGACGCAGATGAGCGTGTAGACCAGCACCACCGGCCGCACGGCGCGGCCCCACTCGGGCGCCATGCCGTACGAGGGCAGGTACCGCGGCACGATGTTGATCAGGCCCGCCATCGCCGAGGCGCCCGCGAACCACAGGATGAGGATGGTGCTGACGTCGTACGCGGTGCCGAACACCTCGCCGAGGCGCTCGTGCGCCAGGTACGCCAGCGCGCGGCCGTTGGCCTCGCCGCCGGGCTGGAACTGCTCGGCGGGGATCAGCAGGGTGGTGACGAAGCTGGTCGCGATCAGATAAACGCTCATGACGAGCGCGGCGACGGTCAGCAGCTTGCGGGTGTTGCGGATCCGCGAGGCCTTGCGCTCCTCGGCGTCCTTGCCTTCGGCCGCGACCAGCGGCATCATGCTGACGCCGGTCTCGAAGCCGGACAGGCCGAGCACCAGCAGCGGGAACGCCAGCACCGCGGGCCCGAGCACGCCGCCGAGGCCGCCCCCGCTGTGGGTGAGCGCGTCGGTCCAGCCTGACAGGACGTCCGGGTTGGTCAGCACGTCGCCGAGGCCCACCACGACGACCACGGCGTTCAGCACGAGGAACAGGCCCACCAGCGGGATCGCGACGCCGACCGCCTCGCTGAAGCCGAGCAGGAACACCCCGCCGAGGATCAGCAGCAGCACGATCGTCAGCACGACCGCGTGGCCCTCCAAGAAGCCTGGGACGTAGGGGTTCTCCAGGACGTGCACCGAGGCGTCCGCGGCGGACAGCGTGATCGTGATGATCCACGAGGTGACGACGAAGCCCAGCAGGACCAGGACGAACAGCTTGCCCCACCAGAACGGCAGCAGGTCCTCCAGCATCGCCACCGAGCCCTGCCCGTGCGGGCTCTCCTTGGCCACCCGCCGGTACATCGGCAGCATGCCGAGCAGGGTGAGCGCCACGATGAGCAGCGTGGCCAGCGGCGACAGCGCCCCCGCGGCGAGCGCCGCGATGGCGGGGAGGTAGGCCAGCGTGGAGAAGTAGTCCACCCCGGTCAGGCACATGATCTTCCACCAGGCCTGCGGCTTGGCGTGACTCTCGTCCGCCTCCGGCCCCACCGGCTGCACCCGGTGCTCCAGCAGCCACCGCCCGAGCCGGCTGCCCGGCGGCACCTGCCCCGCCGGACTGTCGACCACCTCGGGAATCGCCAGCTCACCCGTGCCGCTCATCCGCCACTCCTCGTCCCCGTTCGTACCATCCGCGCACACCGAGCACACGAATGATGGCGTCACCCTACGGCAGCCGACAATGCCCCGTGCGCCGGTCACCACCCGGCGTCGACCGGTAACCACCCCGGCAGCGGCAACAGGCCGATGAGCGGCGGCAGCACCTCGGTGAGCACGATCTTGGCGGGCCACACCAGCACCGCCGCCGCCACGCTCACCGCCAGGCAGATCCCCCAGCGCGGCGTCCCCGCCCGCTGCTCCCGCAGGTGGATGCCGAGGATCAGCGCGGCCACCACCAGCGACGGCCCCATCGCGACCACCCACGGCGGCACCGGACCGAGCGTCACCGCCGAGTCCGGCAGCCCCGCCACCGCCACGGCGCAGGCGGACAACGCGAGGCTCAGGTCCACGAAGTGGAACAGGGCGGGCGGCGGGTCCAGCTCCATGAGTGTGACGGTGCGGAAGTAGAAGCACGACAGCAGGAAGAGCAACGACGTCACGACCAGCTCGGCGTGCACGACCTCCGCGACCGTCGGCGGACGTGGCTCGCCGAACGCCTTGAGCGCGTAGATCACCCCCGTCAGGAGCGCGAACATCACGAACACGGCGAGCACCCCGCCCAGCATCGGCCCCGGCGGCGGCAGCCAGCGCGACCCCGGCCTGTCGGCGCTCCCCCATATCAGCCGGTGCGCCGCCCCCCGCCGCACCTCGGGGAGCCCCGCCTCCGCACGCATCTCCTCGCGCATCCGGGCGTGCCTCGCCCGTCGTTCCGGTCCGTCCAGGACGTTGCCGAGGTACATCAACGGCACGGCCAGCGCGAACACACCCGCCTCGGCCACCTGGACGCCGTCCGCGAACACGCCCATCAGCGCCGTGGTGAACAGGATCATGTATCCCGTCAGCACCGCCAGGAAGAGCATCGACGACAGCGGGTACATCAGCCGCTCACGAGTCACGCCGAGGAGCAGCCCGAACACCAGCCAGAACGCGCACAGCAGCACCCACTGCGTCACGATCGCCAGCGGCAGCACCGACGCCAGCTGCTCCTTCCCGAGGTCGAGGAGGGCCTCCGGGAGCGTGCGCGTCTGTTCCCGGCCGTAGAAGGCGTAGGCGATCACCAGGAGCAGGAGGCTGATGAGCGGCGCCATCTTGTCGGTCTCGCGCCAGAATCTCTCCTGGACGCGCCGCCTGGCGAAACCGAAGACGCTTCCGGCGGCCGACAGGAACGAATGGATCAGTTTGGCGGCCCCGTACAGCAGCAGGACGCCGGCGAGGATCCAGAAGATCCTTCGCAGCACGACCAGGCTGACGTCGAGCCCGAAGCTCCCGAGCAGGTCCTGGATTGCGCCCAGGAAATCGTCGGCGTACCGCACGCTGGGCAGCATATTCCGGATCTATCGTGCGGCCTATATATGGTGCACGATATCGGCAGGAATTTGTCTTTGTGAAATCATGAAATATCACCATATTGCTGAACTTCGATGGCTGTTCCGGTGGCGCTTACGGCCGGGGTGCGCTAAATCGAGATGGTGAGCGAGTTCGAGGAGATCGCCGGGCACGCGCTGGCCTATCTGGTGTGGGGGTCACAGGCCGCCCGGGGCGATCCGGTGGTGGGGCGGCTGCGTGCTCTGGTGACGGGAGTGATGGGTGGGAGCCCGGCGTTCGCCCGGCTGGAACAGGAGGCCGCCGAGGGGGCGGCCGGCCTGGAGACCATGCGGCGGGCCCGGGAGGCGATGGAGGCCGTCGCGGGGATCGACCGGGATTTCGCCCGCGAACTGCGCCGCATCGTCCGCGAACTCCAGGGCCTCCCCGCCCACGAACCTCCGGGGGGTCTCACCGATGAACCTCCTGGCCCCTTCACAGAGGAGGTGCCACCGGCCGCGGTGTCTCCCCTCGCCGCACCGGTCACCGAGGACACGGTCCCCGCCGCGTTGCCGCGGGTCGCCGCGCCGCCGTGGGCCGAGACCGGGGACGCGGTTCCCGTCGCGCCGCCGCGGGCCGAGGACGCGGTTCCTTTCGCGCCGCCACTGGCCGAGGACGCGGTTCCCGTCGCGCCGCCGCTGCCCGAGGACGCGGTTCCCGTCGCGCCGCCGCTGCCCGAGGACGCGGTTCCCGTCGCGCCGCCGCTGCCCGAGGACGCGGTTCCCGTCGCGCCGCCGCTGCTGCCCGAGGACGCGGTTCCCGTCGCGGCGGCGCGGGAGGATGCCGAGGACGCGGTCACCATGCGGAACCGGGCCTGGCTGGCGCACTGGAGTGGGGAGACGGGGGACGTGGCGGGGGCGCGGGAGCAGTACGCGGTGCTGCTGGAGGTGAGCGAGAGGACGCTCGGGGGGGAGCATCCGGAGACGCTGACCACGCGGGCCAACCTCGCGTACTGGACGGGGCGGGCGGGGGACACCACCGAGGCGCGGGAGTTGTACGCCACGCTGCTGCCCTCGTGCGGGCGGGTTCTCGGCGAGGAGCATCCCGAGACGCTGACCGTGCGGGCCAACCACGCCAGGTGGACGGGGGAGGCGGGCGATCCGGAGCGGGCGCGTGAGCTGTACGCGGAGCTGCTGCCCGTGCGGGAGGTGGTCCTCGGGGAGGAACATCCCGACACGCTCACCACGCGCGCCAACCTCGCGTACTGGACCGGGCGGTGCGGGCGGGCGGCGGACGCCTGCGACATGTACGAGGAGCTGCTGCCGGTCCGCGAGCGGGTCTCGGGCCACGAGGACCCCGAGACGCTGGTCACCCGCGCCAACCTCGCGCACTGGAGGGGCGAGATCGGGGACGCGGCGGGCGCGCGCGACCTGTACACCGTGCTCGCCTGGATCCGGGAACGGGACGCCGGGCGCGACGACCCCGAGACCCTCGCCGTGCGGGCCCGGCTGGCGCACTGGACGGGGGAGGCCGGAGACGCGCGCCGGGCCCGGGACATGTTCGCCGAGCTGGTGACCGTACAGGAACGAACCGGTGGGGCCCGGCGGCCGGAGACCCTCGCCGCGCGGATCGACCTCGCCCGGTGGACCGGCGAGGCGGGCGACGCCGCCGGCGCCAGGGACCACTACCGGCGGCTCTTGGCCGAGGGCGGGAACGGCACTCCCGGGGCGCCGGCCGTGCGGGCGCGGCTGGCGTACTGGACCGGCGAGGCGGGGGATCCGGCCCTGGCACGCGATCTGTGCCTGGAACTCCTGGTACTGCAGCCCCGCACGCCGGACGTGTACGGCCCGGAGACGATCGCGGTCGCGGTGCAGCTCATCCGGTGGACCGGGGAGGCGGGCTCGCCGAGCGGCGCCTGCGACCTCGCCCGCGACTTCCTGTCCCTGCGGGTGGACCTCGGACCCGACGAGCCGGGCAACCTGGCCGCGCTGGCGCAGTTGGCCCGATGGGCGGGCGAGGCCGGAGAGACCGCCGAATCCCTGGGGCTGTCGCAGGTGCTGTTCAAACGGCTCCAGGAGAGTCGCGGCGCCGGGCACCACGACACGACGACCGCCCGCGCGTGGCTGGCGTACTGGACATCCCGGACGGGACAGCCGGAGGAGGCCGTGAAGCTGTACGCGCAGTGCGTCTGGGGGCGCGAACGCGAACGCCCCCGGTCGTGGGTCTTCGACGCCGACGCCACCAGGTGGAAGGTCACCCCCGGCGGCGATGTGGAGCCGGTCGGCTAGCGGCGGTCGTCGGGCCTGGCCGTGACCTCGGCCTGGGTGCCGTCGGGGTGCGCGGGCGGGGGGGCGATCGACGTGCCGGAGCCAGGTTCGTCGCGGGTTTCGCTCATCGCGCGGTTGATCGCGTCGACCAGCGCGGTCGGGGTGATGTACTGCGCGATGGAGCTCGCGTCGCCGCCGGTGGCGATCACCGAGGGCACGCCCATCTTGGTGAGCAGGCCGATGAAGCGCTCCTTGACGACCTGTTCGCGGCCGAGCAGGCGGATCATCACCTGCACCTCGGTGCCGACCTCCACCTCGCGGCGGACCCGCTCGACCTCCAGGTCCCGTAGCGACCTGCGGTGACGGACCTCGTCGTTGCGCTCCTGCTGCTCCAGCAGCGGGTACTCCTCGCGGACGGCGACCCGGGTCTGGCGCATCTCGTTGAACTTCGAGTCCTCGAAGGCGATCTGCACGAGGGTGGTGTTGGTGGCGATGACCTGCCACTCCTCCAGCTTGCGGCGGATGCTGTCATGCAGATCCGCCTGCACCCGCTGCTGGCTGTCCACGAAGGTGGTGATGCGGTACTGGGCGGCGACGGCGGAGAAGTACCCGAGCACCACCGAGCCGAGGATCCGCTCCACGAACCGCTTGACCGGCGCGGGCCGTGCCACGAAGCCGAACTGGTCGGCGTCCGCGGTCTCCTGCTCGCCGAACTGCCTGACCAGGCGCGGCGCCGCCTCCGCGGGGATGCGCAGGCTCTGGGTGAGGTGGACCCGCAGGGTGTGGCCCTCGATGGTCACCGGGATCGGCTGCAGCGCCGAGTCGTACCGGTCGTCGGGGCCGTCCTTGTCGGCCCACTCCAGGATCAGCTCCCTGGTCGGGATGCGCACCACGCGGGCGAACCAGGGGTTGATGGCGTAGTCGGCGCCGCCGGGCAGGGTCTCGGTCTGGGTGCCCTGCTGGCCGCCGTTCATGAGGAACACCCACGGGAGCTGGAACCGGTTGTGCCCCGGGATGCGGGGCGCCAGGTCGTCCCCCTCGGGGGACGGCGCGCCCTCGCGGACCACGACGACCCCGGTGTTGCCGTCCAGCAACGAGATCAGCTTCAGGTCGTCCTTGGTGAGGCCGGACCTGCTCTCCTCCACGTTGTCCTGCGTGATCACGTCGAACAGCTCGGGGTTGATGTTGTAACGGTTGCCGCCCTGGAGCACCGCGAGCTGGGGACCCTGCTGCCCGCCGTTGCCCAGGAAGGCGGGGGCGTCCTGGAAGTAGTCGCACTCGACGTGACGGCCGAAAGGCTGGCCGTGCGGGAGGTTCTGTCCGGCCCGCGCGACGACCACGCCGATGGTGCCGGGCCGGATGTAGGTGACCGGCACCACGGCCACGTCGAACATGTAGGGATTGATGCTGTAGCGGCTTCCGCCGCGGAGCACCGCCAGCTGGGGACCCTGCTCACCGCCCCCGGCGAGAAAGGAATGGCCCTTCTGGAAGTAGTCGCACTCGACGTGGCGGCCGAACACCCGGCCACTCGGCAGCAGGCCGCCCACCTTGGCGCTGACCACGCCGATCGAGTCGATCGGGATGTGGACCTGGGGGATGAACTCGACCGAGTAGATCAACGGGGGGAGCCACGCGACCGCGTTCGGGCCGAGCACCGTCGCCTGGGGGCCGGGCGAGCCGTAGAGGCTCACCCCGTAGACGTCCCCGGTGTGCCGGCGCCCGATCACCCGGTGGACGACGCAGATGTGGTCCACCGGGACGTGAACCATCCAGCGGTGGTACTGCCGCCACGCGAGCACCAGGAGTCCCACGAGGGCGCCGACGACCAGGAGCAGGATCAGCCACCCGGGCATGCCCAGCCACCCCAGGAAGATCGATATCGCGGTGAGCAGAACGAGACCGCCGAGCCCGAAGATCAGCCCCAGGCCGTTGGATGATTTCATAGACGTCTCCGGAGCTGGTGATGAACGGCCATGACCGTCAGCGTCCACCGGTCGTACCACCCATTTTGCAACTCGCGTGACGGGTTGCGGAGTGTCGGAAAGAAACCCGTAAGATAATCCGCCCGGGTGGCCCATTGGGAATATGTCCCGACTTTGGCGCTCAGCTTCTTGTCCCAGCCCAGCGTCCGTGCCAGTTCCCGGAAATCCTCCCTCGACCCGGCGCGCTGGTGGCCCCAATACCGGTCGAGCTGGACACCGAAACCGTGAAAGTCGTCCGTGCCCTCCGCCCAGGCGGTCTCGACGTCCCGGAGGAGCTCCGTCGTCAGCCGCGCCGCGTCCGAGTCCGACAGCCAGCCCTCCTCGGCCCGCTCGGCGGCGTCCAGCAGGAGCGACGTGGTCAGCGTGTCGGCGCCCACCAGGTCCCCCGCCGCGACGAGCCGGCGCAGCCGCTCCAGGCCGTCGCCGGGGGCCTCGGGGGCCTTCGCGGGGCGCACCGGCGCCTCGTTCAGCCGCCGCAGCCACGCGATCTCGGCCTCGCCGGGCAATGAGCCGTCCCTGGCGTCGTAGAACCGGGCGCGGCCGGGCCCGATGCCGCCGAGCAGGACACGGAAGACCCGCACGCCGAGCCGCCGGGCCTCGCTCAGGGCGCGCGAGACCACCTCGGACTCGTCCGGCGACATCAGCAGGACGAGGGCGGGCGCACCGTCCAGGCGGTCGACGGCGCCCGGCGCGTCGTAGGCCGAGACGACGGGCAGGCCGCGTTCCCGCAGCAGGCCGGTCAGCCGCTCGGCGTACCCCGCGCACGCCTCGGGGCCGCAGACGACGAGCCGTGGCCGGTCCAGGTCCATCCGGACGATCTCGGCGGTGCGCTCGGGGCCGGCGCCCGCGCCGACGAGCGTGGTGAGCACGTCCCAGGCGGCGGGCCGCTCGGCGGGGTCCTTGGCCAGCGCGGCGGCCACGACCTTCGCGAGTTCCTTGGGCAGGCCGTCCAGCACGGGCTGGTCGTGCGTGATGCGATGCAGGAGCTCCAGCAGGGAGTCGCCGTCGAACGGCGGGCGCCCGGTCGCCGCGAACACCATGACCCCGCCCCAGGCGAACACGTCGTACGCCGCCGTCACCTGCTCGGGTGTCAGCACCTCCGGCGCCATGTACCGCGGCGTGCCGACCAGGTTCCCCGGGGTGGTGAGATGGGTGGACAGGTCGAGTGGCCGCGCCAGCCCGAAGTCGATGACCCGGGGCGCCACCGGGGACAGCAGCACGTTGTCCGGTTTGAAGTCCCGGTGCACCAGCCCCGCCTGGTGGATTGCGCTCAGCGCGGTGGCCGTCCCCACCGCGAGCGCCTCCAGGTTGGATCCCGAGAACGGTCCCCGCTCATCGACCGCGCGCCGCAGATCGGGCCCCTCCACGTACTCGGTGACCAGGTAGACCTGCCCCTCGTCCACCCGCCAGCCGAGCACCGGCGCCGTGCAGAACGACCGCACCCGGCGCGCCGCCGCCACTTCCCCCTTGAACCTGGCCAGGAAGTCCGGCGACCGCGCGTACTGCCCTCGCATCACCTTCACCGCGACCCGCCGCCCGAGCGTGTCCTCCGCGACGTAGACGATCCCCATCCCGCCCTCGCCGAGCCGCCCGACCAGCCGATAATCCCCGAGCCGCTCAGGGTCCCCGTCCTGTAATCGCTCCCACGCCCTAGGCTCCACGCCGCGCGACCTCCGCCACTCTCCCACCGGCCGACGTACGTTTCCCCGAGCCGGTTCCCGGGCCTCGGGCCCTGAACTGGCGAACTGATATCCTACGTCGCGCTTTATGAGGTAATACGAGAAACGACGGCACCGGTAAAACGTCCGGCCATGATCTATTACTCAAGGGCGAGAATGGCCTTTGTAGAGCTGGTCGTTGATCAATGCGCTTTCCGCGGCGGTCAGTCTTCCGTGTGGTAACTGGATGCCCAGGGAGTCGGCCAGGGCGCGGTGGTGGGTGTCGACGGTGGCCTCGACGACGTCGGCCAAGGTGGCGGCGGTGGCGCGGCCCCGGCGCCATGCGGTGGTCAGGGTGACGGCGCCGATGAGGAGGGCGGGCCACCACAGCACGGCCAGGGCGATGTGGAGGACACCCCAGGCGGCGAGGCGGAGGGACTGGTCGAAGCGGTCGCGCGCGTCCTGGACGGGGGTGCGGGCCGGGTCGTCGAGGAGCTGCCAGAGAGCCGTCCAGATGATGGGGAGGTGCAGGCCGTACTGGGCGTTGACGCGTTCACCCGCCAGGCGGAGGCGGTCGCCGATCCAGGTGGGGCGGGCCGGGAGGTAGCGGTCCGGGACGGGCCCGCGGTCGCGGGCCTTCTTCGTGCGGCGGGAGGTGAGGCGCCCGGCCAGGGAGCCGGCGGGGGGTTTCCACTGGCCGGCCCAGACGGCCTGGAGGGCGCGGGCGATCAGCTGGGCGGCGAGGCCCGCCAGGGCGGCCAGGGCCAGGGCGGCGGCGATCGTCAGGGTGATCGGGGCGGGCCGGGCGGGGACGGCCCGCGCGGCGAGGTCGGCGTGCCGTACCAGCCGGTCGAAGTCCAGGGCGCGGGCGTGCCCGAGGGTCAGGGCGGTGGCCGCGGCGGCCAGCCACAGCAGGCCGGGCAGGACGAGCTGGACGAGCCAGCGGTCGGCGATCCTGCGGCCGAGCTCGCCCAGTAATGCCTCCATCAGCGGCGTTTCCGATCTACGGTGCGGGGACGAAGCGCATCGGGGCGCCGTCCAGGGCGCAGGCAGGGGGTTCGCCGCGAGCGTTGCGGGTGGCGCGGCGGGGGCAGCGGCGGTGGGGGCAGGCGTAGTCGCCGGTGAGGTGGACCGGGTCCTGGCCGGGGACCACGACCAGGGCTCCCCTGGTGCGGGTCCCGGCGCCCGGCACGATGTGGCCGGCGGCCAGGGAGACGCCGAGTTCGTCCCACGCGGCGACCGCCGATCCGCCGTCCGCCACCGCGGCGGCCTGGCGTTCCAGCGGGACCGTCCAGCCGCCCGCGTCCGCGTCGGCGCGCAGCCGGGGGAGTTCCTCGCACCACAACGCGAGCGCCCACCCTTCGGTCAGCGGCTCGCCTCGATGGCTTCGTTCCTCGTGCGTCATCGGCCTCTTTCGTGTCGTTCGACTCGGTCGTGTCATGCGTGTCATGCGATTCATGAGTGTCAGGGACCTATGTGCAGGTAAGGGGCCCACAGGTCCGGGCGGTTGCGGTGGGCCGCGCGCAGCTCGCGGGTGGCGTGGTGCAGGGCCGTGGCGGCGCGGGCCGCGTCGGGGCGGCCGTCCGCGGTGAGGGTCGCGTAGAGGTGGGACGCCATCCGGGGGGCGTCGTCGTCGGCGATGGACCACTGGGTGGCGATGACGTGACGGTATCCGGCGACGTGCAGGGCGGCGGCCAGGTGGACGGCCTCGTCCAGCAGGGCGACGCCGCCGACGGCGGCCTGGCAGGCGGACAGGCAGACCAGCTCGGCGTGCGCCAGGGTGCGCGCCGCGATGTCCGCCACGGTGAGCGGGCCGTCGTGCAGGTGGACGGCGGCGGACGCGGGGTCCAGAAGGTTCTGGGTGCCGTGGCAGGCCAGGTGCGCCCACTCGTGCGCGGCGAGCGCGGAAAGGACCCGGGGGCGGGTGGCGTCGCCGTCGGCCAGGCGCGTGGTGATGGGGTGGTGCCGGGCTATCTCGGCGAGCTCGTCCGGCACGGCGGGCAGCGGCGGCTGCCCCGGGGTGCGGGACAGGCCGACGGCCAGCAGGCGCGGGGTACGGCCGTCCGCGGACGGGGTCCCGCGGCGGGCGCGGATGAGGGCGTCCAGGGTGGGGGTGTAGGAGGAGACGACCTGGTCGGGGACCGAGGCGCCGTCGGTGTCGCGGGTGCCGGCGGCGTGCAGCGGGAGCAGCACCAACGGGCCGGTGGGGCACCACCACAGCCGCGGCGCGGCGCGGGACGGTTCTCCGAGCGCGGTGAGCACCGGGGAGGCGATCGTGTCCCAGAGCCACGCGAGGACGGCGGTGAGGGTCTGGCGCAGGTTGACCACGGCGGCTTGGGAGCGGTCGCCGGACTCCACGCGGTGGAGCGCCCGCAGCCAGGTGAAGGTCCGGTGGTCGGCGTCCCGGGCGTGCAGGCCGGGTAACGGCACCAGGAGGGGAAGCTCGGCGCCGGAGGTGACGATCAGGGCGTCGCAGCGGGTCGTCCCCACGTTGACGATCACGACGGGGCCGCCTTCCGCGGCGCGGCGCAGCTCGGCGTACGGGACGGCCCGCAGGAAGTGGGCGAATCCGTCCAGCCGCCGGACCCGGTCCACCACGTCGTCCCATTCGCGGGCCAGCCGCATCCTCTGCTCGGCGACCACCCGGGGCACACCCTCGTCCTCGGCGGGGGCGTCGAGCACGCGGCGGATCTCCACCAGGCGGGCGGCGAGCTCCGGCGCGGCCCGCTCCAGGGCGGTGAGGTCGGTGCGCAGCCGCAGGGTCTGGGACCACAGGATCGAGCGGCCCAGCTCCAGCAGCTCCACCGCCTCGGCGGTACGCCCCGCCGCGATCGCGGCCTCGGCGGCGGCCCTCGCGATGCCGGGCCACTGCGTCAGGTGCTCCCGCCGGGTCGCGGGGGTGAGGCCGTGCCAGGCCAGGCGGGGCAGCAGCCGCACGGCGGCGGCGAGGCCGTCCGCGGCCGACTCCGGCGTGCGGGCCCGGCGGCCCCACGCGAGGGCGGCCCGCATCCGCTGGCCGGTGACGCCGGACGGCAGCTCGGCGGCGGCCCGCCACGCGTCGACCGCCCGGTCCAGGTGGGACTCGTCGCCGACCTCGTCGGACAGGGCGGACAGCGCGCTGCCGAGGTTGACGAGATAGGCCGCGCGGTTCGGGTGGTCCGGTGGCGTGGTCTCCACGATGCCGTCGAAGTGGCGTATCGCCTCCTCCAGGTCGGCCAGGTCTCCCGCGTGCTCGAACCGGGCCTGGAGCGCGTTGCCGAGGTTGGACAGGTAGTTCCACCGGCCCACCGACCCCGGCGGGCTGACCCGTACGGCCTCCTCCAGGCGTGCCAGCGCCTCGTCCAGGTCGACGGGGTCCCGGCCGCGCTCGAACCGCATCTCCAGGGTCAGCGCCAGGTTGGACAGGCACTTGGCGAGGAAGGGATGGCCCGCGGGGAGGCCGCGCACCGCCGCGTACAGGTGGCCGATCGCCTCGTCGAGGTCACCGCCGTCCCGGCGCCCCGGCGCCTCCTCCGGCCCTCCGGCGTCCCCGGGACCGGCCGCCTCGTCCGGCCCGCCGGCGTCGGCCGCCTCGTCGTGATCGGGGCCGGGCGTCCCGTCCGTGTCGACGGCGTGGCGGAGGTGGCGGTGCTGGAGGGCGTTCGCCAGGTTGGACAGGGCCATCGCGCGGTCGGTGTGGATGCGGGGGGCGGTCCGGACGGCGCGGCGGCCCGCCTCGACGGCCCGGTCCAGGTCCGCGGCGTCTCCGGTGCGCTCGTACCGGATGCGCAGGGCGTTGCCCAGGTTGGACCAGATGCCCACCTCGCCGACGTGGCCGTCCGGGACGGCCCGCGCGGCCTGGTCCAGGTACGTGATCGCCTCGTCCAGGTCGGCGCCGCCGCCCGTCCGCTCGGCCCGCAGCTGGTGGGCGGAGCCGAGGTTGGCGAGGTGCGTCGCCTTCTGCGCGCGCCCGCCGGACCCGGTCCGCACCGCCCTGCCGGCCATGTCGACCGCGCGGTCCAGGTCGGCGACCTCTCCGGTGTGCTCGGCCCGCGTCCGCAGTGCCTCGCTCAGGTTGGACAGGTACGACGCCTCGCCGGGGGAGAGCCGTACGGCCTCCTCCAGGTGCTCGATCGCCTGGTCCAGGTCGGCCACGTCCCCGGTGCGCAGGTGGCGGCTCAGCAGGGAGACGCCCAGGTTGGACAGGCACGACGCCTCACCGGGGGCGAGGCGCGCGGCCCGCTCCAGGGAGGTGATCGCCCGCTCCAGGTCGGCGGGGTCGCCCGAGCGCCCGAAACGGTCGAACAGCGACGCGCCGAGGCTGTTCAGGAAGCCCGTGTGCTCCGGCTGGTCGGCCGGGACGGTCCGTACGGCCCGCTCCAGGTGCGCGATCATACGGTCCAGGTCGGCCGGGTCGCCGAGGTGGCCGTACCGCAGCACCAGGGAGTTCACCTGGTCGCGCAGGTCGTCGTACCGGCCCGGCGGCCTGGGGCTGAGGCCGCTCAGGCTCTCCCGCAGCGGGCGCGGCTCGGCTCCGGCGGCGACGGCCGCGAGGTCGGCGTCGACCAGCTCCAGGACCAGGGTGTGCCGCGCGGTGCCCGGCCCCTGCGGGACCCGTTCCAGCGCCTCCGCCGCGAGGGCCCTGGCCCGGCGCAACGAGGCCATGTCGCGGTCCTGGTGGAACCGTGCGCGCAGCACCTCGGCCGCGTGCGCCAGGTGGTAGTGCCGTTGCGGCGAGTCGGCCTCCAGCACGAGCGCGCTTTCCGCCGACTCCTGCGCGAGGCGCAGGTCGTTCGCCACCCCGTCGCGCAGGTACCTGTGCAGGACGCCGCGGCTGAGGTTGTTCAGGTAGATGGGGTACCCCTCGTCCTCGCGGGCGCGGGTGGCCAGGGTGAACGCCGCGACCGCCCGGTCCAGGTCGGCGCCGTCGCCGCGGATCAGGTACCGGTCGAGCAGGGCGTTGCCCAGGTTGTTCAGCGACAGCGCGCCGTACGGGGCGTCCCGGCCGAGGCTGACGGTCGCGTCCTCCAGTTCCCGCACCGCGGCGTCGAGGTCGGCGCGGTCGGCGGACTCACGGAAGCGCAGCCGCAGCGCGTTACCGAGGTTGCCGACGGCGCCGGCCCGGTCGGTGTGGTCCAGGGGGATCTGGGTGGCGTAGATCCGGCGCAGGTAAACGGCCGTCTCGATGTCGGCCGGGTCGCCGTGTGCCTCGTACCGGTCCTGCAGGGCGGTCGCGACAGCGTGCAGCAGGGAGCCGCGTATCTCGCGGTCGAGCGGGTGCCACATCCGGTGCTCGGTCATCCGCCGCACGAGCCCTGCCACGTGGTCCAGCACGGCGTCCTCGCCGGTCCCCCAGAACCGTGCGATCGACTCCCGCGCGCCGAGCAGCAGGCCGATCATCTCCTGCTGCGACTCGTCGTCGGTGACGAACTCGCCGTCCGGCGGCTCGCCCGCCTGCCGCAGCGCCGCGAGCATCCGGCGGCGCCGGGCCACGCGGTGCGCGGACTCGTGCTGGAAGATCGCCTCCAGCTCCTGCTGCACCCCGGCCAGCAGGGCGTCCGTCTCCGGCTCCAGCAGCTCGGGACGCTCGGCGACGGCCCGCAGCACCTCGTCCCGGTCCGCCGAGTTGACCAAGGTTTCCAGCGGCCCGCTCAGATGGTCGGCGCCACGGTACCGCTCGTCGAACGGCCATCCCGTGGTCACCCGCCCCGTGCGGTACGCGTTCAGGATCCAGGTGACCTGCTCCAGATTGCGGACTTCCTCCGAGTCGTCCCCCCCGGTCTCCCGGTAGTGCCGCAACCACCCGACCAGCACGTCCTCCACCGGCCGCGACAACTCCGGCGGGCACTCCCGGATCACGGCGGCGTACCCCTCCCAGCTCTCCGCCGCCGTGAGCCTGCGCACGAACTCGGCGACCCGCCGCCCACGCCGCTGGAACACCACCACAGAACCCTTCGAGCGCCGGAAATGCCGTCACGACCCAGACTCCACCCCGCCCGCGACGCTTCCGCCTCTCCCCCGAGTGACGTGATCCGATTCTGTCCCCGCACCCGAACCCACCGCAATGCCCCTGGCTACACGGTGGCGCGGCCGCGGTACGCGTGCGTCCGGGTGGAGGGGTCGCGGGGCCAGGCGGTCAGGGAGAGCCAGATCAGGGTGGTCGCGGCGATGACGTGCAGGGCACTGGTCAGGGGGGTGTCGGGGAGGCGGGCCAGGAAGGCCAGGAGGGGGAGGGAGAGGGCGTAAGCGTAGACGGGGACGCGGGGGAACCGGCGGGAGCGGAGCATCGAGGCGGCGAACAGAAGGGTGCCGGCGACGAAGACCACGGCGCAGGCGAGCAGGGCGAACCTCGTGGGGCCGGCGAGCAGGCGGGCGGCGGTGGCCTCGTCCAGGAAAAAGAGCACGATGTTCAGGCTGAAGGCGACGGCGCCGAACAGGGTCAGGCCGAGGACGTTCACCGCGTAGGCGGCGACGCCGAACCGGCCCGCGGCGGTGGCGTGGTGGAGGTACAGGGCGGTGAGGGCCGGGGGCCCGAAGGCCGTGCCGAGACCGATGACGAAGCTGGTGGCGGCGGTCTCGCCGGTGAAGGCCTCGACCAGCGCGGGCGGGCCGAGCGAGAGGCCCATCAGCACGCCGCAGATCACGCCGAAACGCGGTAACCAGGTGGAAGGCATGGACGGCTCCTCGTCATTCGGTGGTGTGCGGGAACGTCCTCGAACGTAGGGAGCGCCGCGGGCGTGCGGTAAGTGCCGGGTGGCCCGATGCCGGGACGGTCCGGGCCGGCCGTCCGGCACGTGCCGGACGGCCAGAGTTGTCCACAGGGGCTCCTTCGGGCTGTGGGGCGAGGCGTAGCCTGCACACGACGCGGTGGCACGGAGGCCGCTCGGGCACGGGCCGCCGGCACGTCAGGTGCGGCGGATCACGGCGCCGTCAGGGGAGGTGTGGCGGGTGGTCACCGAGGCGGAGCCGGTGCCGGGGCCGGTCGTGGGGCGGGCTCCGGAGAGCGGGCCGCCGGTGCCGTGGGTGGCGCCGGTGCTGTACGCGGCGGTGCTGGCGGGAGGGGTCTACTACGAGCTGCTGGGGGTGGACGGGCCGCGGGCGGGGCGGCTGGCCGGGTTCGTGGGCGGGCTGGTCGCGTTGTTCGCCGTGGACGTGTGGGAGCGGCGGCGGTATCCCACGCGGACGCCTGCCGGGGTGGCGGTGGGGCTGCTCTGCGTGCGGCTGGCGTTGTTCGTCGTGGTGACGGCGTTCGACACGGCGGGGGTGTCCCGGGTGTTGTTCGTGCTGGTGCCGTTCACCGCGTACTTCGCGTTCGGGCGGGTCGCCGGGGTGTCGCTCGGCGCGGTGTCCGCCGTTCTGCTGGCCGCGTGGTTCACGGTCTCGGCGCCGGGGTGGTGGCTGGACCCGGCGTACCTCTCCGACCTGCTGATGTTCGGGCTCGGGCTGATCCTCGCGCTGTCCATGGCCGCCGTCGCGGTGAGCGCGCGGCAGGCCCGCGCGCGGCTGGAGGAGTCCCACGTGCGACTGACGGCGTACGCGGGCCGGGTGGCCGAGCTGACCACGGCGATGGAGCGCCACCGGCTCGCCCGGGAGATCCACGACAGCCTCGGGCACCATCTCACGGCCATCGGCATCCAGCTGGAGAAGACCTCGGCGTTCCTCGACCGGGACCGCGCGGCTGCCGAGCAGGCGCTGGCCGACGCCCGGTGGTCGGCCGCCCAGGCGCTGGCCGAGGTCCGCCAGTCCGTCCGGGCCCTGCGCGCCGAGGGCGAGCCGTTCTCCCTTTCCACGGCCCTCACCGACCTGGTCCGGCACATGGACTCCAGCCCGAGCGTCACCGTGCGCATCACCGGCGAGGAGTCCCGCTACGACCCCGCCTCCCTCACGGCCCTGTACCGCGCCGCCCAGGAGTCCCTGACCAACGCCCGCAGGCACGCCGCCGCGACACACGTCACCGTCTCACTCTCCTGCGGCGAGTCCGAGGCCCGCCTGACCGTCGCCGACGACGGCCGCGGCCTGCCCGCCTCCCCCCCGGACGGCTACGGCCTACGCGGCATGCGCGAACGCGTCCGCCCCCTGGGCGGCACCGTCACCCTGACCGGCCCCCCCGGCACAGGCACCACGGTCACCGTCACGATCCCCCGCCCCGGAGCACCCACCGATCCCCCGCCCCGAGGCGAGGTCATGACCGGCCCTCGCGGCGCTCCCCGCCCCGAGGCGAGGAGATGACCGGCCGTCGCGGCGCTCCCCGGCCCGGAACCGAGCCATGACCGGCGTCCGGGTGCTGGTGGTGGACGACCAGGAGCTCGTCCGGGAGGGCATCGCGTCGTTGCTCGGCATCCAGGCCGGCATCACCGTGGTCGGCACGGCGGCCGACGGCGGCGGGGCCGTCGAGGCCGTGCTGACCCTGAATCCCGACGTGGTGCTGATGGACGTCCGCATGCCCGGGATGGACGGCGTGGAAGCGGCCGCCGTGCTGCGCCGGCAGGCCCCCGGCTGCCGGGTGATCATGCTGACGACCTTCGACGACGAGGAGTACGTCGTCCAGGCGCTCCAGGCCGGAGCCTGCGGCTACCTGTTGAAGGACCTCCCCGCCGCCCGGCTCGCCGAGGCCGTGCGGCTGGCCCACGCCGGAGTGACCCAGATCGACTCCTCCGTAGCAGACCGCCTCGCCACCACCCTCCGCTCCCCCGGATCACCCGCCCCCGCCGCCACCCTCACCCCCCGCGAGACCGAGGTCCTCCGCCTGATCGCCACCGGCTCCACCAACCGCGAGATCGCCTCCCGCCTCTACCTCAGCGAAGGCACCGTCAAGAACCACATCTCCCGCATCCTCACCCGCCTGGGCCTACGTGACCGCACCCAGGCGGCCGTCTACGCCCGCGACCAGGGCCTTATCTAGAAATGCCCGTCCAGGTCGGCCAGCAGGAGGCGCTTGGGCTTGGCGCCGACGATCTGCTGGACCACCTGGCCGTCGCGGTAGAGGTTCAGGGTGGGGAAGCCCATGACGCCGTATCTCGCGACGATGTCCGGGTGGTCGTCGCCGTTCAGCTTGGCGATGGTGAGACGGTCGCCGTACTCCTTCTCGATCTCCTCAAGGACGGGGGCGATCATCCGGCAGGGCGGGCACCATTCCGCCCAGAAGTCGACCAGTACCGGCTTCTCTGCGGCCAGCACCTGCTCGTCGAAGTTCTCGCTGGTCAGCGTGATCATTGTTTTCCTCCGGGGACAGGGCGCAGCCCGGACAGGCCCGCGCCAGCTGATCGGCCACCTCGGTTCTCCGCCTGACCAGGGATCGGATCTCCGCGTCGAGTTGCGCGAGCTTGCGCCGGTAGACCGCGACCGACTCCGGGCACGCGTCCCCCGTCTCGTGCCCGCCGCGCAGGCACTCCACGAACGGCCGCACGTCCTCAAGCGAGAACCCCGCGGCCACCAGCGCCCGGATCTCCCGCACCACCCGAAGGTCGCCCTCGTCGTACTCCCGGTACCCGTTGCCCGCGCGCCGCGCCGAGATCAGCCCCTGCTGCTCGTAATAGCGCAACGCCCGCGCACTGGTCCCGGCCCGTGCCGCGAGCTCCCCGATCCGCATCGGCCCTCCCTGATCCGTGGCCGTCCACGAAGCTAACCCCTGACACCGGCGTCAAGGTCAAGCCCCCATTCCCCGGAACACCGGCCCCCGCCCGAACCTTCCGTGACGACGACGACGCGCGCCCACGGTGGTGGACGGGCGCGCGGGGGCGTCAGGAGTCGGAGCCCAGGGATTCGGAGGTGGTGACGACGGCGGTGAGGTGGCGGCGCATGGCGAGGTCGGCTAGTTCTGGGTCGCCGTCCTTGATGGCGGTGAAGATGGCGCGGTGTTCGGCTCTGGCCTGGGTGGCGCGGCCGGGGGAGGCGGAGACGGCCAGGGCCTGGTCCTGGAGGACGGCGCGGAGGTCTTCCACCAGGCGGGTGAACAGCGGGTTGCCGGTCGCTTCGGCTATTCCTATGTGGAAGCGTGCGTCGATCTTGATGCGTTCGGTGGGGTCGTCGATGCGGTCGAATTCCTCCACCAGCGCGGCCAGGCTGTCGATGTCCTGCTGGGTGCGGCGTTCGGCGGCCAGGCGGGCGGCGGGGACCTCCAGGTAGCGGCGGACCTCGTTGAGCTGGGTGGGGAGGTAGCGGCCGATCAGCAGGTGGGAGCGGACCCGGGTGGCGGCCACGAAGGTGCCTTTGCCGGCGTAGGACTTGGTGAGGCCGAGGGCGTTGAGGCTGTGGAGGGCCTCGCGGATCACCGAGCGGCTCACGCCGAAGGATTGGGCCAGATCCGCTTCGGAGGGCAGCCGGTCGTCGACGGCGAAGTGGCCGGACTCGATGAGCTCGATGAGTTGGGAGCGGACGTGCTCCGCCGCGCTTCGGTGCTCGACCGGGACAACCTTCATTGCGGACGTTTCCTTTCCAGGCTCCCAGACATCGGCTGGACGGCCGACGAGTGAACGTGCTCGGCCTCGGCGCCGGTGTCTCGTCTCCCACCGTCCGGCGTGAGGCCACCCCCGGTCAGTCGCACGGTGCGGTGGGTCACACCCAATGATGCCTGCGATCGTGGCGGGTCGCTCACACGGTGCATGGAAGAGATCGCTTCTTCAGGAGATTCTACGACAGGACTGGAAGCCAGGATGCCTGGCTGTCAGACATGTTGAAGTGTGAGCCGTCCGTCGAAAGGTGTCAATTCCTGCTTTTTATGGACATCATGTCTTGTCATGGCTCGTGATACGAGGCCATGATGTCAGGCAGTCCGACAGGCTAGGAGGTCTGACCGTGACATCCGTGCTGATCGCCGGGGGTGCCAGCGGCATCGGGGCCGCCACCGCGGCCCGGCTGCGCGCCGCGGGGGCCGACGTCCACGTCGCGGACATCGACGCCGCGGGCGCCACCGAGGTCGTGAAGGCGCTGGACCACCATCCGGGAGCGGGCACGGCGGGCCACTGCGACCTGTCCACCGAGGACGGCCCGGCCCTGGCGGTCGCCGACGCCCTCGCGGCGCACGGCCGGCTGGACGCCGTGGTGTTCTGCGCGGGACTGCTGGTCGAGACCGAGCTCGACGCGTTCGAGGTGGCCGACTGGGACCGCACGATGGCGCTCAACCTGCGCGCCCCGTTCCTGATCACCCAGGCCGCCGCCCCGGCGCTGCGGGCGTCGGGAAACGGCCGGGTGGTGCTGACCGGCTCGACGGCCGCGTTCCGCGGCGGCGGCGGCTCGTTCGCGTACGCCGCCTCCAAAGGCGGCCTGGTGGCGCTCACCCGCTCGCTGGCCGTGGCGCTCGGCCCGGACGGCGTCTGCGTCACGTGCGTCTGCCCGGGCTGGATCGACACCCCGTTCAACGATCCCTACTGGCGCAGGGTCGGCGGCCGCGAGACCGCGCTCACCGCCCTCACGTCCCGCATCCCCCTCGGCGCCCAGGGCCGCCCGGACGACGTCGCCGGAGTGATCGAGTTCCTGGTCTCCCCGGACTCCCGCTACCTCACCGGGCAGGCGGTCGTCGTCGACGGCGGCCTGCTCGCCTCATAGACGGAGCACATCGATGACCGACGACCTGCGTACCGAGCTCACCCCCTCGCTCGACCTGTGCCGCCGCCTGGTCGCCGGGGCCGAGCAGGAGGCGCTGCGGCAGGGCAGGCCGATGGGCATCGCCGTGGTCGACCGCGCCGGGCAGCTGCTGATGGCCGTGCGGATGGACGGCGCCACACCGGCCGCGCTGACCCTGGCCGTCGACAAGGCGTTCACCGCGGCGGCCTTCGACGCCCCGACGGACGCGTGGAGCGAGGTCACCCGGCCAGGTGGCGCCGACTGGGGGCTGACCTCGGCCCTCGGCGGGCGCGTGGTGATCCTGCCGGGCGGACTGCCCCTGCGCGCGGGAGGCCGGCTGGTCGGCGGCATCGGCGTGAGCGGCGCGGCGCCCCCGATCGACCTGATCTGCGCCGCCGCCGGGCTGCGGGCGGGCGCCGGTCCGCTCGACGAGCCGAAGAGCTGAGACGATGCGCGTCGACGTCCACCACCACGCCATCTTCCCCGGCTACGCGCGCCGGCTGGCCGAGCTGGGCATCGGCGCACAGCCCGGCATCCCCCTACCGGCGTGGTCGGCGGCCGGCTCGCTGGCCATGATGGACCGGACCGGCATCGACCTCGCGATCCTGTCCGTCGGCTCCCCCGGCTTCCACTTCGGCGACCCGCAGCTGACCCGCGAGCTGTGCCGGGAGGTCAACGACGACCTCGTGGCCACGGTCGCGGAACATCCGCGCAGGTTCCGGGCCTTCGCCGCCCTGCCGCTCCCCTCCTGCGACGACGCCCTGGCCGAGCTGGACCGGGTGACCGGTGACGACGCCTTCGCCGGCGTCGGCCTGCTGACCAACTACGCCGCCCGCTACCTCGGCGACCCGGCCTTCGATCCCCTGCTGGCCGAGCTGGACCGCCGCGGCGCGGTGGCGCACGTCCACCCGACGCTGCCGCTGCACTACCCGGCCGCCGAGATCGACCTGCGGCCGTCCCTCATCGAGTACGTCTTCGACACCACGCGGGCCGTCGTCAACCTGATGCTGAACGGCGTCCACCACAGGTTCCCCGGCATCACCTGGATCTTCTCGCACTGCGGCGGCACCGCGCCGTACCTGGCGGGACGTCTCGCCATCGCCGAGCCGCTGCCGGAACTGGCCCAGGCAGGAAGCGTGTACGAGGCCCTGCGGTCGTTCCACTACGACATCGCGCTCGCCACCACGCCGTACGCCCTCGGCGCCGCGGCGGCACTCGTGGGCCCGGGGCACCTGCTCGTCGGCTCGGACTTCCCGTTCGTCGACGAGCCGACCGTGCGCGGCTGCCTCTCCGAGGCGGCAGAGGTGCTCGGCCCGGACGCGATGGACACCGTCGCGCGGGACACCCCGGCCCGGCTGTTCCCCACCCTCACCACCGAGACGAGGTGACCCCACGATGCACTCCGACCTCCCTTTGGAGCAGCTCAGGACGTACCGCTACACCGAGCCCGAGCCCGCGGACTTCGACGAGTTCTGGTCGGCGACGCTGAAGGAGGCCGCCGGCGTCCCGGTGAGCCCCGTCTTCACGCCGCACGACGGCGAGCTGCGCACGGTCGAGGTGTTCGACGTGACGTTCGCCGGGTACGGCGGCGACCCCATCAAGGCGTGGCTGCTGCTCCCGGCGCGGCGCTCCGGCCCGCTGCCGACCGTGGTCGAGTACCTCGGGTACGGCAGCGGGCGCGGCATCCCGCTGGAGTCCCTGGCCTACGCGTCGGCCGGTTTCGGGCACTTCGTGATGGACACCCGGGGCCAGGGCAGCAGCTGGCGCGCGGGCGACACCGGCGACCCGTCGGCGACCGGCCCGGCGGCGCCCGGCTACATGACCCGGGGCATCACCGACCCGCGCGACTACTACTACCGGCGGCTGTACGTGGACGCGGTCCGCGCGGTGGACGCCGCCGCGGCGCACCCCGCCGTGGACGCCGGACGCATTGCGGTCACCGGCCGCAGCCAGGGCGGTGCCCTGTCGCTGGTGGCGGCGGGCCTGCGTGACGACGTCGCGGGGGCGATCCCGCACGTGCCGTTCCTCAGCGCGTTCAGGCGCGGCACCGCGATCACCGACAGGGAGCCGTACGCGGAGATCGTCCGATGGTGCTCCATCCACCGCACGCGTCACGAGACGGCGTTCGCCACCCTGGCGTACTTCGACGCCACGTCCTTCGCCGCGCGGGCGACCTGCCGAGGCTCGTTCTCGGTGGCCCTGATGGACGGCGTGTGCCCGCCGTCCACGGTGTTCGCGGCCTACAACGTGTACGGCGGCGCGAAGGACATCGCGGTGTGGCCGTACAACAACCACGAGGGCGGCGGCCCGCAGGACCAGCTCAGGACCATCAGAGTGCTGCGCGAGCTGTTCCCCGAGCTATAAAACCTCACAAAAGCGCTTTACCGCCTATTTTGTGACAAATCAGAAACATCCAGGGGCTTGTCGGCCCCCGTCATCGAGGGACAGGATCGAAGCCTGTCAGACAAGCGGACAGCCTGACTGGTAGGGGAAAGAGAGGGCGATGTGAAGGCGGCCCGGCTGCACGGCGAGAACGACCTGCGCGTCGAGGACGTGCCGGACCCCGAGGCGGGCCCGGGAGAGGCGGTCGTCGCCGTCCACGCCTCCGGCGTCTGCCCGAGCGACATCCGCAGCTACACCGGCTCCGGCGCCGCCAAGCGCGCCCCGTGGACCCCCGGCCACGAGGTCGCCGGCGTGATCACCGAACTCGGCGACGGCCCCACCGGCGGCTTCTCCGTCGGCGACCGCGTGGTGCTGGACTGGCGCCAGGTGTGCGGCCGCTGCCACGAGTGCACGCGAGGCGCCGCCAACTTCTGCGAGAACCTCGTCAAGCTCCCCATCGCCGGTTTCGCCGAGTCCACCGTCATCCCGGTCGGCCAGCTGCACGCCGTCCCGGACGGCCTCAGCCTTTCGGCCGCGTCGTTCTGCGAGCCCCTCGCCTGCGTGGTCAACGCGCACCGCGGCATGGCGATGCCGCCCGCCTGCGACGTCCTGGTGGTCGGCGCGGGCCCGATCGGCCTGCTGCACACCCAGATGGCCCGCGCCCGCGGCGCCCGGGTGATCGTCACCGACATGAAGACCGACCGCCTCGCCATCGCCACCCGGCTCGGCGCGCACGACGTCGTGGACGCCGGGGGCGACACCCGGGCGGAAGTCCGGGCGCTCACCGGGGGCCGCGGCGCGGACGTCGTCATCGTCACCGTCGGCGCACCGGCCGTCATCGCGTCCGCCTTCGGGCTGGCCGCCCGCAACGGCACCGTCAACCTGTTCGCCGGCACCCACCCCAAGGGCGTCGTCGAGCTCAACCCGGACGTCCCCCACTACGACCAGATCGCCATCACCGGCAGCCACGACTTCATCCCCCACGACTTCGCCACCGCGCTGCGCCTGCTGCGGTTCGGCATGGTCGACGCCGCCCCGCTGATCAGCCACCGCTTCTCCCTGGACTCGGTGGCCGACGCCTTCGAGACGACGCGGCGGCAGAAGGGGCTCAAGTCGCTGATCGTCACCGGGTCCTGACCGCACTCCGAACCGCCTTCGAGGAAGCCATGACCACGTCGCTCACCGAAACCCGTCAGACCACCGACGAACTCGTCTCCTGGCCACGCCGCCGCATGCACCACGTCTTCGCCCGGGACGGCCGCGCCGTCATCGCCGCGATGGACGCCGGCATCAAGGGCGTGGCCCCCGGACTCGCCGACGGCCGCGCGGCCGTGCGCCGGATCGTGGACGGCGGCGTGGACGCCGTCCTCGCCACCATCGGCCTGGCCAGGGCGGCGGCCGGCGAACTCGGCGGCACCGGCCTGATCCTGGCGCTGGACAGCGAGATCCCCTCGGCGGGCTACGGCGTCGAGCAGGCCGTCCGCTTCGGCGCGGACGCGCTTGAGCTCAAGGTGTTCCCCGGGAACCCGCAGGTCACCAAGCTCGGCGAGCTGCGCGAGCTGTGCGCCGAGGCGGACCGCTGGGGCATGCCGGTGATGGCCGAGCCGATCCCGGTGTCGTTCAAGGACCTCCAGGCGCACACCGTCGTCAACGTCGCCAACGCGGCGCGCCTGTCCGCCGAGGCGGGCGCCGACTTCGTCAAGGCGCAGTTCGTCGGCACCGTCGAGGAGTTCGCCGGCGTCGTCGAGTCCTGCCTGGTGCCGGTGCTGGCCCTCGGCGGGCCGATGAAGCCGACCCCGAGGGACGCGCTCCAGCTGGCCGCCGACGCGATCGAGGCCGGGGCCCGCGGCGTGGTGTACGGCCGCAACATCGTGGAGAACCCGCGGCCGGACCGGATGGTCGCCGCGCTCGTGGAGATCGTGCACGGCGGCGCCAGCGTGAGCGCCGCCGCCAAGCTGCTCAACCCGCCGCTGTGACGCCCCGCTGAGACAGGAAGGAAGGCCGATGACCGAGATCCCGGGCACGATGAGCGCCGCCGTCTTCCACGGCGGCCGGGACATCCGCGTCGAGACCGTGCCCGTCCCCCGTCCCGGGCCGGGCGAGGTGCTGGTCCGGGTGCGCGCCGCCGGGATCTGCGGCAGCGACGTGCTGGCCTTCCGCGGCCTCGGCCCCTGGCAGCACAGCGCCGAGGCGCCCGGCCGGGACGGCCACGAGCTGGCCGGCGAGGTCGCGGCGCTCGGCGACGGCGTCACCGGGCTCGCCGTCGGGCAGCGGGTGGCCGTCGAGCCCAAGCACCTGATCTCCTGCGGCACGTGCCCGCGGTGCGTGGCGGGGCGCACCCATCTGTGCGCCCGGCGCGGCTACGTGGGCGACCGGCACGTGACGAGCCAGGGTTTCGCCGAGTACGACGTGTGCCCGGCCGAGCGCGCCCACCCGCTGCCGGACCACGTCTCGGCGGAGGCCGGGGCGATCCTCGACTGCTACGCCTGCGGCGTGCACACGCTGCACCTGGTGGACGTGCCGACCGGCGGGGTCGCGGTGGTGCTCGGCGCCGGGACGATGGGGCTGACCATGGGCCAGGTGGCGAGGGCCGGCGGGCTGCGCGTGGTGCTCACCGGCACCACCCGCGAGTCGCTGGACCTCGCGCTGAAGGCCGGGGCCGCCGACGAGGTGGCGCTGGTCGGCGCGGACGACCCCGCCGCGATCGTGGACCGGCTCACCGGGGGACGCGGCGCGGACCTCGTGGTCGACGCGGTCGCGATCCCCCAGGTCACCCTCCAGCAGTCGGTGGAGCTGATCGCCCCCGGCGGGACGGTCTGCGTGCTCGGCGTGCACCCCACGCCGCCCCGGCTGGACCCGCACCTGGCCTACGTCAAGGAGGTCGCGGTGCGCTGGTCCAACAGCTACGGCAGCCATCAGGGGCGGTCCGAGTACGCCATGGCGCTGGAGCTGGTCGCCGGCGGACGGGTCGCCGCCGACCCGCTGATCACCCACCGCCATCCGCTGGACCGGATCCTCGACGCGTTCGCCGCCGCCGACGAGAAGGACGCCTCGCTCGCCATGAAGGTCATGGTCCAGCCCTGACCCCGACGCCGTCCCCCTTGGAGAGGAGTTGATCCCGTTGCCGAAGCCCCGCCGCCTGCTCGCCGTCGACCAGGGCTCCAGCGGGACCAAGGCCGCGGTCTTCGACGACTCCGGCCGCCTGCTCCGCATGGCCGCGCGCCGCACCCCCGTGTCCCACCCCGACGTGGTGGCGGCCGAGGCCGACCCCGAGGGCTGGTGGCGCGCCCTGGCCGAGTGCGTGCGCGAGGCGGCGCAGGGCCACCACGTGGACGCCGTGGCCCTGTGCGGCTTCATGCACACCCTGGTCCCGGTCGCCGAGGACGGCACGGTCACCGGCCCGGCCCTGCTGTGGCCGGACCAGCGCCCGGCGAGCGCCCCGGCGGACGGGCTCGCGGCGAGCGCCCTGGACGGGCTCGCGGCGAGCGTCCCCGCGCCGGCCGGCCGTACAGCGGTGGCCGCCCCCGCGTACGGCTCGTGTGTGGAGCGGATCCGCTGGTGGGCTGCCCGCTCGCCGGAGGCCGTCGCGCGGACGCGGTGGTTCCTGCCGGTGAAGGACTTCCTGCGGCTGCGGCTGACCGGCACGGCCGCCACCGACCGGTACGAGGCGGCGGGCACCGGCTTCGCCGACCCCGCCACCGGGACCTGGTCGCCGCGGGTGGCCGCGTACGCGGGCATCGAACCGGACCGGCTCCCCCCGATCCGCGAGCCCCTGGACATCGCCGGCGAGGTGACCCCGCGCGCCGCCGCGCTGACCGGCCTCACCCCCGGCACGCCGGTCGCCGCGGGCACCGGCGACTGGATGGCCACCCTGCTCGGCTCGGGCGCCGTGCTTCCGGGCCGGGCCTGCCTCTACCTCGGCACCGCCGGGGCGGTCGGCGGGTTCGCCTCGCCGGACGCCGCCGCACGCCTGACCGAGCCTCTCTGCTTCGCCGCCGCCACGTCCACCGGTTCCGCCCTGGACTGGGCCGCGGGCCTGCTCGGCGGGCTCGGCGGCGCCGCGGGCGCGCTCGCCGAGGCGGCCGGGGACGCCCCTCCCGGCGCGCGCGGCGTGGTGTTCCTCCCCCATCTGATGGGCGAGCGCGGCGACGCCCCCCGCCCGTCCGCGCGCGGCTCGGTCTTCGGGCTCACCCTGGCTCACACCCGCGCCGACCTGGCCCGCGCCGTGCTGGAGGGCACCGCGATGTGGCTGCGGGCCATCGCGGGCGCCGAACTGGCCCGCCGCGCACCGGCCGAGCTGGTCGCCGCCGGCGGCGGGGCCCGCAGCGAGGTGTGGCTGCGCGTGCTGGCCGCCGTGCTGGAGCGCGACCTGCTCGTCCCGGAGACGACCGAGGCCGGGCTGCTCGGCGGCGCACTGATCGCCGCCACCGCCACCGGATCGGAAGGCCGGGACACCCTGGCCGCCCGCCGCGACCGGTGGGTGCGCACCGCGCGCACGGTGCCCGCCGCGCCGGACCTGGTGAAGACCTACCGACCGCTCTACGACGAGTTCCTGCGCGTCGAGGCACTGGCCGCCGAGGCCGACGCCGCCCGCCGGGAACCCCACCAGTCTCCACGGCCGACCCCGGACGTGGACGTCACCGGTGGCCCGGCCCCCGGCTGAGCGCACCGACGGACACCCAAGCGCGCGGGGGCGCTCCTACACCGCTACCGAGACAGCCAGGCCAGGAGTGAACATGCAACGACCGTGGAGAAGCCTACTAAAGATCGCCTCCGCCGCCACGGCGGCGGCGCTGACGCTGACGATGACGGCCTGCGGGAACGACGACCCCGGCACCGCCGGGGGTTCCGGCGAGGTGACCGGCCCGATCGACGTGTGGATGGGCGACCCCATCGGCGCCGTCCAGCAGCCGACCATCATTCAGCTCGGCAAGGACTACGAGGCCGCCCACCCCGGCACCAAGGTCAACCTGAGGTTCCTCGGCGCCGACGCGCACAAGACGTACCTCACCAGCATCGCGGGCGGCACGGTGCCGTGCGTGGCGCTGATCGGCAACACCTGGAGCCCCGAGTTCGCCGGGCTGCAGGCGCTGGAGCCGATCGCGCAGGACCCCAAGTCCATGCAGGGCACGTACGTGCAGAGCATGATCGACTCGACGGTGCTGGACGGCGTCTCGTACGCCGTGCCGTACGACACCGGCGTGCGCGCGCTCATCTACCGCAAGGACCTGCTGGACAAGGCCGGTCTCGCGGCGCCCAAGACCTGGGACGAGCTGCTCGCGGCGGCGACCGCGGTGCAGAAGGCCAACGAGGGCGTCAGCGGGTTCGGCATCGTCGGCGGCAACCAGTGGTACTACCTGCCGATGGTCTGGCAGTGGGGCGGTGAGATCGCCACGCAGGAGAACGGCGCCTGGAAGGCCAAGGTCGACTCCCCCGAGGCCGTCGCGGCGTTCACCTTCTACGCCGACCTGCTGACCAAGCACAACCTGTCGCCCAAGGGGTCGGTCACCTGGCAGGGCGCCGACGCGTCCAAGGCGTTCGCGCTCGGGCAGGTCGCCATGATGGTGGGCGGCAGCTGGGACCTGAAGGCGATCCTGGCGCAGGCCCCGGACATGGAGCAGAAGCTCGCCACCGTGCCGATCCCGAACGGCCCCGGCGGCAACAACGACACCTTCGCGGGCGGCAGCAACCTCGCCATCTTCAAGGGCTGCACCAACAAGGCGACCGCGAAGAGCTTCGTCGACTTCCTGATGAAGACCGAGAACCTCGTCCCGGTCACCACCAAGATCGGCCTGCTGCCCGCCACCACCGACGCGCTGGAGCGCGAGCGCACCTCCGGGTCGTTCTCCACGCCGCTGCTCAAGGCGTACGCCGACCAGGTGCCGAACACCCGGTCCATCCCGGCGGTCGCGTCCTGGGGCAAGGTCGAGGGCACCGGCGCCATCGTCAACGCCATGCAGGCGATCATGAACGGCCAGAAGGCGCCCGACGCCGCGATGAAGGAACTCGCCGGTCAGATCGACGCGGCGATCGGCAAGCAATGACGTTCACCCCCACCAGGCTGGGCAGGCGGGCGCGCGGCGGCGTGCCCGCCTCCCCGGGCGCCGCGGCGCCGCCCCCGGCCGGCCCGCGCCGCCGCCGGTTCCGGTTCGAGCGGCACGGCCTGCCCGGCCTGCTGCTCGCGCCGCTGCTGGCGGTGGTGCTCGGTGTGGTCGGCTACCCCATCGTCCGCACGTTCTGGCTGTCCTTCCACGACGGCGAGTACCTGCGCACCGGCCCGTGGATCGGGGTGGACAACTACGCGGACCTGTTCACCGACCCGTACTTCCTGGCCGCGCTGCTGCGCACGACGGTGTTCGCCGTCGTCTGCGTGGGTGCCACGATGCTGATCAGCCTGGTGGTCGCGCTGGTGCTGGACGCCGGGCCGTGGATGGCGCGCGTGGTCACGGTGATCGTGCTGCTGCCGTGGGCGATGCCCCGGGTCGCGTCCGGCATCGTCTGGAAGTGGATCTTCAACGACCAGTACGGCATCGCGAACTGGCTGCTCACCGGGCTCGGGTTCTCGCAGTTCCAGGGGTACGCCTGGTTCAACAGCGGGTTCACCTCGCTGGTGGCCATCACCATCGCGGTCGTCTGGCACTCGGTGCCGTTCATCGCGATCTCGATGCTCGCCGGGCTGCGGGCCACCAAGGGCGAGGTGCTGGAGGCCGCCAGGGTCGACGGGGCCGGGTTCCTGCAGTGCCTGCTGCGGGTGCGGCTGCCGATGATGAAACCGCTGCTGACCATCCTCGGCGTGATGTCCACGATCTTCGCGTACCAGTCGTTCGACCACTTCCTGGTGATGACCACCCCGCCCGGCGGGCCGAGCCACAGCACCGAGGTGTTGTCGCTGCTCACCTGGCTGCAGGCGTTCACCGTGCTCGACCAGGGCACCGCGGCCGCGATGGCCGTCGTCACGTTCCTGCTGCTCGCGGGCATCACCGCGCTGTACGTACGGCTGACCAAGGAGGACAGGTGACCACTCTGGCGGCCCCCCGGGGCCGGCGCTTCCGTCCCGCGCGAGCGCTGCTCTACCTCGTGATGCTCTTCGTCTGCGCGGTGAGCCTGTTCCCGTTCTTCTGGATGGTCGTCACGTCCCTGAAGCCGGACGCGGACATCTTCACCCGCACCCCGCGGTTCCTGCCGGTCGAGCCGATCGTGTCCCGGTACACGGCGCTGTTCGACGGCAGCGTGCCCCGGCAGTTCCTCAACTCGCTGATCGTCGCCGGGGCCACCACCGTCATCACCGGCGTCATCGCGCTGCTGGCCGGGTACGCGCTGGCGCGGTTCCACATCCCGCTGCGCCGCCACCTGCTCATCGTGATCCTGTCCATCCAGATGCTGCCGCAGACCGTGCTGGTCATCCCCCTGTTCGTGGCGCTGCGCACCACCGGCCTGCTCGGCACCTACCAGGGGCTGGTGCTGTCGCACCTGGCGCTGACCGTCGGGCTGGCGACGTACATGCTGCGCAGCTTCTACCTGGACATCCCCGAGGAGCTGGAGGAGGCCGCCATGGTGGACGGCGCCAGCCGTTTCACCGCCGCCCGGCTGGTGGTGTTCCCGCTGGTGTGGCCGGGGCTGGCGGCCAGCTCCATCTACGGGTTCATCACCTCGTGGAACGAGCTGATGTTCTCGGCCACGTACATGCAGCAGTCGGAGCGGGAGACGCTGCCGGTCGCGTTGCAGCAGTACTTCTCCAGCTACTACTCCGACTGGGGCGGGGTGATGGCGGCCAGCGTCATCTTCACCGTCCCCGTGGTGATCTTCTTCCTGCTGGTCCAGAAGCGCCTGATGCGGGGCATGGTCGCGGGCGCCGTGAAGGGCTGAGACCTGCCGCCCCGTTCCCTTTCGAAAGGATCCTCAGTGCTGAAACTCGGAGTGCTCGGCGTGGGCGCCATCGCCACCGTGGACTACGGCGTCCTGCCCAACCTGCACCACATCAAGGACAAGGTCCAGCTGGTGGCCCTGTGCGACCCGATCCGCGACCGCGCCGCCGAGGCCGCCAAGCGCTTCGGCGCCCCCGAGGTGTACGACTCGCTGGACGCGATGCTGGCCGAGGCCGACATCGACGCCGTCGTCAACCTCACCCCCATCCCGGCGCACGGCGAGACGTCCCTCGCCATCCTGCGCGCCGGCAAGCACCTCGCCACCGAGAAGCCGCTGGCCGCCACCATGGCCGAGGCGGACGCCATCATCGAGGCGGCGAGGGCCGGCGACCTGCGCGTCGTGTGCTCTCCCCCGAACATGCTGTACCCCACCCGCATCGAGGCCGCCCGGCTGATCCGTGAGGGCGTCATCGGCAAGGTGGCCTTCGCGAAGATCCGCGCCTCGCACGGCGGCCCCGCCTCGATGATGAACTGGCCCACCGACCCCACCTGGTTCTACCAGGAGGGCTCCGGCCCGCTGCTGGACGTCGGCGTGTACGGCATCCACGAGGCCCTCGGCCTGCTCGGGCCCGCCAAGCGGGTGAGCGCCTTCTCCGGCATCACCGAGCCGACCCGGGTGGTCCGCTCCGGCCCGTACGCGGGCAAGGAGATCACCGTCACCACCGACGACAACACGCTCATCATGCTCGACTTCGGCGGCGGCACCTTCGCCGTCGTGGACGGCACCTTCAACGTCAACGCCGCCAAGGGCCCCCGCCTGGAGGTCTTCGGCCGCGCGGGCACCCTCAACCTGCCGAACAACATCAACCAGAACGGCGGCCGGGGCATCGACCTGTTCCTGCTGGAGGCCGCCGGCGGCCTGAGCGGCTGGATCGACCTGGACCTGGCCCACCTGGAGCCCGCCCAGCGTCGCGTGGACGGCCTGCGCCGCGCCCTGCTGGCCGACCACCTCGCCGACCTGGTCGCCGGGACCGCCCCCGAGGTCATGGGCGCCGACGTCGCCCGGCACGCCCTGGAGATCATGCTCAAGGCCCACGAGTCCGCCCGCACCGGCCAGGCCCTCGAACTGGAGACGACCTTCCCCTGGTGACTACGCGGCGTACACCGGCAGCCGCCGGGCGACCTCGTCCGGCGAGGGCATGCGGGCGATCTCCTCGGCGATCGCCCGTGCCGCGTCCCGGTGCTGCCCGCGCGGCGCCAGCAGGGCGCGGGCGTGATCGGCGACGGCGTCCGGGGTCACGTCCCCGGGCGGCAGGCTCACTCCGGCGCCCGCCGCGCCGAGCGCCTCGGCGTTGGCGAACTGGTCGGCGCCCTGCGGGAGGACCAGCTGCGGGACGCCGGCGGCGAGCGCGCCGAGGGTGGTGCCGCTGCCGCCGTGGTGCACGACCAGATCGGCCAGCGGCAGCAGCTCGGCCTGGGACACCCAGCTCCGTACGGTGACGTTCCCCGGCACGTCGCCGAGCTGCTCCACCGGCACCCGCCCGGTGGCCACCACCACGTGGGCGTCCAGCGTCACCAGGCCTTTGAGGACCGTGGTGAACAGCTCGGGGGTGCCGAACACGGTGCCGAGCGTCAGATAGACCAGCGGGCGGGAGTTCCGCCGGCCGAGCGGCTCGCCCGGCGCGGAGAACGGGACGGGACGCAGCTCGATGCGCTCGTGGCCCGCGACGAAGCCTTCGTCCTGCAACGAGGGCGGGCAGATGTCGACGTGCGGCAGCCCTGGCGCCTCGGCGTTGGCCGTCGGAAGGTCGAACCCGATCCCTTCGGGGATCAGGCGCCCGAACCCGTGCCAGATCCCGGGGATCCCCGCCCGGCGCGCGGCGACCGCCGCCCCCGGCACCCCCCACCCGTGGACGACGAGATCGGGCCGCAGGCGCGCCAGCTCCGGCGCGAGGTCCTCGGCGTACACCTCGTAGAACGAGTCGGCGGGACGGAACGGCCGCAGCCCGTTCGCCGCGAGCGACGCGTGCACGTCCTCCCCCGCGGCGAAGTGGACCTCGTGCCCGGCGTCCCGCGCGGCGATCGCGAGCGGGACCATCGGGTAGGTATGACCGACCGTGGCAAGACTGACGAACAGCACACGCATGCCGACGAACCTATGCCCGCCGGCCCGGTGCCCTGAGCCTCGTTCGCTCAGGGCACGCGTTCGGCGAACGGCGTTCAGAGGACGCCGTCCGCCTCCGCCGCCGTGAGCACCCCCTGCCCGGTCAGGAGCCCGGCCATGCGGCGCAGCAGGGTCAGCGGCAGGTCGGGAGTGTCGGTGAAGGCCAGCCAGTTCCTGTTCTGCGGGGAGGGCGTGTAGAGCGCGGCCCGGTCCTCGGCGACGCCGAACACCACGCTTCCCCTGGCCCCCGGCAGGGCCGTGCCGGAGAGGTTCGTGGCCGTCCCGAACGCGACGCAGACCAGGGGACCGGTGCCCTCGCGGGCGAACGGGAGAGTGAGGGTGCCGTTGAAGACGTGGTACGGCGCGTTGCTCGTGAGCACGCCCTTGGCGGTCAGCACGCGGTCCAGCCGCAGGATCGCCTCCAGCGCATCGGCCGGTGTCGTGTAGTCGTGGTTCCCGGACGGCTCCCGCATGTCCCCGTCGCGCAGCGCGGCGTACATCCGGGCCTCGGTGACCTGCGGCGTCCTGATGGCCGCCGCCAGCAGCGCGAGCACCGACAGGGGCCCGCCGGGTCCCCGCACCGCCGCCACCCAGCCGGTTCGCGGGTTGGTCTGCTTGGGTTTGTACAGGCCGTCGAGGTCGCGCTGGGAGACCCGTAGCACCGTGGGCTCCTGCCCGCTCAGCGACAGGCAGGTGTACCTGGCCACCGGCACGGCCGCCGACCACGGCTGTGCGACCACCCTGACCTGGGCGGACACCCCGACCCCTGTGATCTCGGCACTGGTCTCGCCGGTCACCACGGACACGACCACGCCTCCCTGGGCGTTGAGCAGCCTGACCCGGTACCGCTCGGCTCCCGGGACGGGAGACCAGGTCAGCCGGACGGCGATCCCGTCGTGGTCGGCGGTCAGGCCCGCGGGCGGGTCCAGCATGTCGAACGTCGCGAGCGGCGAGTCGGCGGAGGCGAAGCCGTCGAACATCGCCGCGACCCGGACGCCGAACCCCCGGCCGCGCGGCAGGTCACCGGCGTCCAGGGCGACCGGGCCGCCGATCTCCTCCTGGACCCTGAGCACCTGGCCGCCGGAGTCCAGCACCGTGACCCGGTAGCGCTGCGCGCCCTCGGCCTCCTGCCAGCCCACGGTGATCTGACCGTCCGCGTACGAGGCGGTCACCTCGGCCGGCGGGTCGATCACCGGGACCTGGGCGGGCGGGTCGCTCCAGCCGCCGACGTCCTCCCCGATGACGGCCCGGACCCGCAGGTCGTGCAGGGCGCCCCGCGTCAGCAGGTCGGCGGCGAACTCCATCGAGGTGTCCCCGGTGGGCACGAGCACGTCGCCCGGCGTCAGCATGACCTCGTACGTCGCGTCCTGGATCGGGTACCAGGACAGCTGGAGGGCCTCGGAGGTGTAATTCGCCGCCAGGACGGACGGCAGCTCCAGCAACCGGCCCTCCAGCGTGGCCCACGGCCCGGCCCGGTCCGGCAGGGTGAAACGCACGCGGATCGCGGTCGAGTTCGCCGCGAGCGTCGCGCCCTCGCCCGTGTCCGGGCCGGTGGACTCGCTCTGGACCACCTCCCAGAAGGACGAGCCGCTGTCGATCACGTTGCCGTTCTCGTCCACGGTCACCCAGCCGTAGCCCATGCCGTAGTACGTCTGCGCCTGGTACGACAGGGGCTCGCTGAAGACCGGCGGCGTCCAGGTCAGATGGAACATGTCGCCCCGCTGGCGCACGGCCAGCCCGGAAGGCGCGGGGATGATCTCGAACCTGGCCGGCGCGCTCCACCCGCCGGGGATCTCCCCGGCGCGCACGGCGTGCACCTCCGCGGTCACCACCCCCGATTCCGGCGCGGGCAGCACCAGCTCCCGCAGGGTTCCCGCGACCTCGGTCACCACCCCGTCGACCCTGACCTGATACCGGTCGGCGTCCACCGCGTCGGTCCAGCCCACCACCAGACCCGCGTCGCCGAGCGTGATGCCGACGGCGGGAGGGGCGGTCTTGACCAGCGGCAACGTCGCCCATCCGCTCAGCGCGGACTCCCTGCGGGCGCGCACCCTGCCGTGGTGCACGCCGGTCGCCAGCCGGTCGGGGTCCACCGGCAGGCTGCCGGTGAGCGCCATCTTGACGTCCTGCGAGCCCAGGCCGACCCCGTCCGGGTCGAGCAGCTCGAACGTGTAGCCGTTGGCCCGCGCGGCGGCGTCCCAGACTGCGGTGACGTTCTCCGCGGCGTACCTGAGGCTCTTGAACACCGGCACCGCCGGCACGGCCGTGCCGGAGCCGCCCCCGGAGCCGCCTGAGTCGCCTGAGTCGTCGTCCGAGTCGCCGGAGCTCGAATCGTCGTCGTCAGAACCGCCGCCACCTCCCGACCCTCCGGACCCCCCGGAGTCGTGCGACCGCGAGTCGGCCAGGGACGCCGTCACCACGGCGAGCACCGCCGCCGCGCTGAGCGCCGCCGCGCCGCCCACCGCGGTGGCGGCGGCGTCGGCCGCGGCCTTCGCCGCCGCGGCGACCGCGCCCTCGACCAGGTCCTCGCAGACGAGTTGGAGCGCCGCCTCCAGGGCCTTCTCGCCGACCAGCATGCCGACCAGGACGGCGACCTTCTCGGGCTGCTTCAGCAGGTCGGCGGCCAGCCGGGGACCGGCGAGCACGAACTCCTCGGCCAGCCGTTCCGGCAGCTGCTCCCAGCGGGTGTCCGTGGCGATCTCCACCCGCAGCGGCGGCAGCGTCACGTCGAGGAACGGTTCCCGCGCGCCGTCGATCCGGAAGGAGTACGTGCCGGTGAGCAGGAAGACCAGTTCGTCCCCCTCCATCGTCACGTCCGGCCGCAGCTGGAACGTCGTGTGGTACCCGATCGTGGGCACGAGCCGGGCCAGCTGCCCGCAGAGCGACGAGCCGCCGCCGAGCGACCTGATCGCCCGGAAGACGTCGAACAGCTCGCGCGCCCAGGTGAACGAGGGCCAGTCGAGGACCGTCAGCTCGCTGTCCCTGCCGGGATGCGTGATGTACACGAACCGGCAGTCCAGCGCCCCGAACGGCGCCAGCTCGGCGGTGAAGTGCCCGTCGAACCTGTTGCCGCCGTCGGCCCCCTTCCGCACCGAGACGCCGGTGGTGAGCAACGGCGCGCCGAGGAAGCTGACCCCCGTGCTGAGCTCGAACGACGGGTTCTCCCCCGTGTCGATCGCGAGCACCGGGCCGCCGGTGAACGCGGGACCGGACAAGGTGATGAACACCAGGTCCAAGGGTTCGACCAGGGAGATCTCCGCGTGCATGCCCACGTACCGGTCGCCACTGCGCCGGAACGTCAGGACGGCGCGCAGGTCGAGCGGGACCAGCAGCATGAGCCGCACCCACGCGTCGACCGTCAGCCCGGCGGTGAACGACGGATCGGCCAGCGCCCCCGCCGCCGTTGCGTACATGATCCGGGTGCCGTCGTGGACCACGACGTCGACGTAGCCGGACGGCCAGCCGGCTCCCCGCCCGGTCACCAGCGACGCCAGCAGGCGGCCGATCGACAGGTCGCGGTCCAGCTCCACCGAGAACAGCGCGGGAGACCCGTCGAGCAGCGCCAGCCGGGCGAGGCACGAGATCCGCTCGTCGGTCTCGCCCGCCTCCGGCACCGGCCCGAGCAGGACATGGCCGGTCAGCGCGTACGACGAGGTGCCCGCGACGGTGCCGTGCGCCCAGACGTACACGATCTCCACGCCGAGGCCGGACAGCACGACGCCGGGCAGCAGGAACGGGTTGGCGATCTCCTGGCTGGTCTGCCCGGCCACGGCGGTCAGCCCGGCGTCGTCCACCACCATCGTCACGGCGAACCGGTAGTCGTCGCCGAACACGCCGGTCAGCGCCAGTTCCCCGGTCAGCTCCAGCCGGTCCCGCCTGCTCGGCCGGTAGGCCAGGTGGACGCCGGTGAACGCGACCGTGTCCAGCACGACGATGTCGGGGAGGTCGGCGGCGAACACCGTGTTCGCGGCGTCGGCCCGGTCGACCAGCGCGGACACCCGGACGGACGGCGGGGTGCCGTCCCGGCCGATCTGGAGAATCCTGGAGAACAGCGCACTGCCGAAGTCGAGCGTCGCGGTCACGTACACACCTGTGGCCAGGGCGAGCGGGTCGGCGTCCAGCCCGGCGAGCGGGGAGACGGCCGGCGGGTCGACCGCCGCCAGCGCGCCCGTCGTGTCCGCGGCGACGGCACCGAGCGTGCCGCCGGGCAGGTCACAGACCACGAGCCGCGCGTCGCGGACCCGCAGGACGTCGTCCACCACGGCCAACGCCGTGAACAGGTCCCCGAACCGGAACCCGTCCGCGAGCCCGAGCGCCACCACGTACGACCACCCCGTGGGGTTCGGCGCGCAGAAGACGAGCCCGCTCGCCGTGCGGCCGGTGCCGTACGAGACGGCGCCGTAGAGGAGTAATCGCCGTCCGGTGAGATCCAGCGCGAACGCCGCGTCGGAGAACCCGAGCCCGGGGAAATCGGACGGCACCACCTCGGCCCAGCCGCCGTCCGCCGCCCCCATCGCGGTGACCGAGGCGACGTCGAGCGCGTCCAGGTCGGCCGGGAGGACGACGCCGGTCAGGACGGTGGGGGTGTCGCCGGTGCCGAGCGTCACCGAGACGGCGGCGCGGATCGTGGCGAAGTCGAAGACGCCGGTCAGCGCGGCGACGAGAGGTTCGTCGCGTGCGGCCACGTCGACGGTGCCGCCGACGGACCTGACCGCGAAGTCCGCGCCGCCGATGGTGAAGTGCCAGTCGAATCCGGCGGTGCCCTCGAAGTGGAACCGCCCGGTGTCCGGGACCGCGAGCACCTCGGCCCGCTCGATCGTGATCTCGGCGGGCAGGCCGTACGTCACGGCGTCGCCCGGCAGCGCTAACCCGCCGGAGATGCCGTTCGCGGCCCCCACGAGGTCGATCGTCAGGCCCTCCAGCAGCGACCCGGTGAACTCCCACGGCCCGTCCGCCGGTTTCACGGCCGTGATCCCGATGTCGACCCCGGCCAGGGTGACGACCCCGCCGAGGACGGCCACGACGCCCTCGGCCCGCACCGGCCAGGGCAGTTGTAACTCCGCCCGGACGCGGGTCAGCGCGAGCTGGTCGCGGACCACCGTCCACAGCTCGGCGGCGTGCAGTGTGAACCCGAACGCGGACAGCGCCCCGGTCTCGCCCGTGAACCGCAGCCAGACCCGCGACACGTCGAACCCGTCGTCGAGCGGTAACCCCACGGGCAGCGCCCGGGTCACCGGGCCGGCCGACAGCCAGTCCTCCAGCCCCCGCCACCCCGGCACGGTCACCCGCTCGCTCCACCCGGCGCGCAGCAGCCAGTCGCCGGCCGGGTCGTTCTTCACCAGCCCCGCGTCGACCGGCGTGCCGCCGACGACCAGCGTGCCCGCAAGGAACCCGGCCGACCCTTCGGGTGTCATCGACAGCGCGGCGGTGAAATCGTCGAGCGCGAGCATCTGCGTCCCCGCGCCGGGCACGATCACCCAGTCGGACGCCTGCTCGATCCGCAGGAACAGGTACGCGACCCGGGTGAGACCCGGGTCGAACGCCACCTTGAACCCGGTGATCTCCAGGTCGCCCAGGTTCCCGATCCCCGCGGGCAGCCGCGGCGCGGCGGTGCCGAACAGGCCGAGCAGGTCGGTGACCGACGGCAGCCGCACGACGGCGTCCTCGTCGAGTTCCAGCATCCACAGCCGGCCGTCGCCCGGCGGGGCCGAGACGGAGATCGCGAAGTCGGCCCCGCCGACGGCGACCGTCCCGGACAGCACCGCCGACGGGCTCCACTCGCCGTCCTTGCCGCGTTCGATGGAGATATCCGCGGCCCAGCCGGTGACCGTGACCAGCCCGCCCGCGATCAGCCACGGTGTGGTCTGCGCGACCGTGAGCTCGACCACGAGCACTTCGGCGGCCACGGGATCGGCCAGCACGGCCGCGTGGGTCAGCGTCAGCGGGAAGCCCTCGAACAGCGCCTGCGGCAGCACGCCGGTGGCCACCGCGGGGGACATCCCGGCCAGCCCGGTCAGGTCGCCGGCCGAGATCCCCTCCTGGTCGATCTCCAGGTACCAGGTCCCGTCCCCGACCGCTCCGGCCCTGACCTCGTACGCGCCGCCGCCCACGGCCAGCGTGCCCGCGAGGACGACCGCGCCGACCGGCTCGTACCCGGCTGCCTGCCGTACGGACGCCTCCAGCCGGAAGCCCGACAGCGTGAGGCCCGGCACCGGCGACCAGTCCGTCGTGCCGAAGTCGAGCACCACGGCCGTGACCGTGGGCTCGATCCCGTCCGGGGAGTACGTGATGCTCAGCTCCCGGACGCGCACCCCGGCCAGGGTCAGCACGTCCGCGGGCAGCCGCGCGCCGACCGCGTCCGCGAGGCCGGCGGCGGCCAGCAGCGCGCCGGAGGTGGTGCCGGTCAGCGGCGGCTCGGTGAGACGCAGCGTCGGCGCCGGAGTGGCCGCGGTCGGGAGGTCGAGCACGGCGGGCACCGCGACCCCGTCCACCGGCACCTCGCCCCGGATCTCCAGCCGGTCCGGGGTGAGGGTCACCAGGCCGCCGGTCAGCGTGAGCGCGGGCCGCCCGATCGGGGTGATCGTCAGCGCGCCGAGGGCCGCCGCCGCGGTCCAGGAGAACGCGGGCCCGTCCTCCAGCGCGCCGCCGACCAGGACCGGCGTGCTCCCCGGCACGGTGATTCCCGCCTGGAACGACAGGCCCGGCCGGACCTCGAAGAAGATCCCCGGCTCCCGGTGCGCGTACGTCGTGGCCACGAAGACCGGCCCGGCCAGGTCCAGGTAGTCGTAGGGGCCCTCCTCGAACGTCTCGTAGGTGTGCGCGAGCAGGTACCCGGGGGCCGGACGGGCCGTCCAGCTGGCCTGGAGCGTGTAGGCGGGTGAGACCGTGAACACCAGCTCGACCGGGGCCTCGATCACCGCCGGCCAGGTGGAGGTCCCGGCGAGGGTCAGCGTGACGGCCTGCTCGTCGAGCACGGGATCGGCCGTGGCCGTGAGCGAGTACGCGCCGATCAGCGCCCGCACGCCGGCCTCGGCCACGACCTCCTCGCCGAAGGTGTGCACGCCCTCGGCGGTCCTGGACGCCGCCAGCCGGTCCCGGAGCTCGCGCAGGAGCGTGATCGCGTCGGGGGTGGTCAGCGTGGCGACCTCGCTCGGCATGCCGAGCACCTCGACCGTGGCCGAATACGTGATCCCGCGCCCGGGGACGAAGTCGCAGACCAGCGGGGGCTCGGCGACCTCGGCGCGGTACTCGGACCCGCCGGCGGCGGCGACAACCACGCGGTAGCCGAAGGCGGCGCCGACCGGCGGCCACGACACGATCAGCCGGTCGCCGGCGAACCTCAGGGTCACCTCGGGCCGGAGCGCGAGCCGTGGATCCGGGTCAGGTGGGGGAGTGCTCATGCCCGTGCCTTAGATGTAGGTGAGTTTGGTGCCGGCCGCGAAGTTCTCCCGGGCCATGGCGGCCTTGGTGAAGTTGCTGACGTCTATCCGGTACTTCTCCCGCAGCGGCGACCTCCTGGCGGCGAGATACGCGGCGCCGGTGGGACCGCCGTCGAAGCCGGTCACCGCGACCGGCTTGCGGATCGCGGAGCACTGCATGATCTGGGAGTCGTCGTTGTACCGAAGCACCGCCGACCAGGTGAAACCGGACAGGAACCTGCCGGACCGCGTCAGCCGCGACTTCGCCGCGCCCACCAGCGTCGTGTACTTCAACTCGATCGCGGCGTCCGCCGGCTTCAGGTCGAACGGGTCGGCGTCCAGGCCGCCGCGGCCCCGTCCCCGCTGGTCCGTCTTGATCGCCTTGTCGAGCAGCTCGTCGCTCAGCAGGCCCTCGTCCTTCAGCCACTCGTAGATCCGCCAGAACGCGGACGTCGCGACCCCCGCGTTGAGCGTCGCCATGTCGTGCTGGGCGACCAGGTGGACGATCACTCGCCTCGTCCCCGACTGGGACAGGCGGATGACCAGCGTCGGCCCGAACCCCTCGTCGGAGGGGAGCGTGAGCAGGACGTACTCCCCGACGACCTTCGCCGACATGTCCGCCTTCTCCACCCCGTCCAGCAGCGGCGCCTCGTCCACGTCGTCGCTGTCCACGTTGTTGTCCGCGAGGTGGGCGATGGCGATCTGGTACGGCTCCCTGTTGTCGCCCGTCACGATCGGGATCTCCACCAGCGGCGGCAGGTCGGCGATGAGGACGCCGATGTCCTTCTCCACGATGAGGTCGGCCGACACCTCGGCGACGATCGACGCGCACCGGCTCACCCGGGTCTCGGGCTTGCACGAGTACAGCGACCCGTTCGGCCGGGGATGGTGGTAGAAGTGCGCCTCGGTGGACAGCCGGTCGTCCCGCAGGACGCCGTTGCGGGCGTAGAACGGCACCTCGATCCCGTTCTCCGCGGCCTCTCTCGGGTCCATGAAGTCGATGAACATCTGCTGGTCGGTGGCGTAGAGCGCCCGGGAGGCCAGCCTGGGGCTGAAGACGTCGGGCGGGATCGGCTGGCTGCCGAAGTTGATCTGCACGTACTGCAGGTAGCCGATGCTGACCCAGCCCGGGTCCAGCGTGAGCCCCGACGGGTCGTAGAACGACCGCATCACCAGCGGGTCGGCGAAGCTGTCGTCGAAGCCGATGTAGTGGTCGCCGACCTTGAAGGCCCTGGTCCCCAGATAGGTCACCGCGTCTCCGGCGGTGACGCCCCGCACGTAGTACTGCCCGCGGTCCTCGAACGACGAGAGTGGCACCGGCGCTCCTCAGCTGGCGGGGTGGTAGTAGGGGCCGATCGGATAGTGGCCCGAGGTGGCCCGCGTCACGCCGGGGAACAGGACGTTCGTGCTGTCCACCGTGTCGGTCCTGTCCCCCGTGCCGTACACCTGGACCTTGACGATCTTGTCCGCCTGCAGGACGGCGGACGCGGCGCGGGCGGCGACGATCGACTCGTCCACCGGGCGGATCACGATGTCGCCCAGCAGCCGTCCGTCGTGCACGTCGGTGTCGTACGTCACGCCCTTGCGCTTCTGGATGACCTCGGTGAGATAGAGGCCCTTGACCGAGTTCGCGATCTCTCGGCTCGTGTCCTTGCGCACTCCCCACTTGGGGGTGAGGGTCTTGTCGAGCCGGTCCAGCACCGGCTGGGTCGGATGGTCGTGCGGCCTGGCCTTGAACCCGCACGAGATGGCCACCACGACGGGCTGGATCGTGGCCAGGAAGAAGACGTCCACGCTCGACGCGCTGGCGTGGTGGCTGGCCTTCATGACGGTGCAGTGACCCGAGTTGGGGTACTTGTCGACGCCCGCCTTGTAGCCCATGAGCGGTGTCCTCGGGAAGCCCTGCTCCAGCGCCGGGCCGAGCACCGACTCGACGTCGCCGTGGCTGCTGGACGCGCCGAGCTTCTTGTTCTTCTTCTTGGTCTTGTACTTCTTGCCCTTGGGCGGGTCGGGCATCGCGTTGGTGCCCTTGTTGCCGCCGCCGATGCGCCCGTCGCCCGCGATGTCGCCGCCGCCGAAATATCGGAACGATCCATACGTGAGGACGAAGCACAGCGAGCGGTCGTTCATGTCCACGGCGTTCTTCTTGCCCTTGGGCGGCACGTCCTCCAGGTAGCCGGTGTCCGGCATGTACACCTTCTGCCCGGAGGCCACCATCCTGATGGTGATGGGGATGGCCACGCCGTTCTTGTCCTCGACCCCGTTCCCGAAGTGGATGCTCAACGGTGTTGGCGTCAGGAACTCGGAATCGAGCCCACCCGGCTGCACCTCGACGATCTCGGTCCGCTCGGTCCCCCTGGACAGGGAGCTGACCTCCTCCAGAATGCGGCGGAACGCCGGAAAGATGGTGTTCTTCGGCACCGACGCCTTGTCGTACAGCGGATTCAGGAAGATCTTCCCCGGAACGAACCGCGGCACGACCGCCGCCTTCTTCTTCTTGACCTTCGACACCTGCTTGACCTGCAACACCCCGTGCAGCCCCGCCTGATGGTCGGCGTGGAAATGGCTGACCATCAGGTACAGGTCCTTGTAGAACCCCCGCCCGGACACCACACCCTGGGTCTTCAGCATCCTGACGACGTCGTCACTGTAGGAGCTGTCGCCCCCGTCGATCAGCAGCGCCTTCTTCACCGTCCCCGCCAGCGGCACCCCTTTGGCCACCGCGAACGGCACGTAATCGATCGGTTCCCCTGGAACGCTCCAACCTTTGCCCTCGATCTTCCCCTTCACCGCTTCCACATCCCGGTGAATGATCAGAACCGAGTCCCCTTGACTGACATTGATGATGTGAATTTCCAGGCACGCGGTAACAGCCATCAAGGCCCCTCACAAATCACCCCCGATGGCGAACTATCCCCATAAGCCCCCCCGCGCCCAGACCATACGTTGGCACGTGCCAACGCGTCCACGTCCGCATCCGGACCTACCCGGCCCCCGGCTTTTCGTGGTATTTACCTGCTCATCCGCACAAAACAGCCGCCTGTGGCGTCAGCGGTGGGTGCTCAGGAGGGCGTGATGGTCGGCGCCGGTGGGGTCGTGCGGGTCGATGTGGACGGTGGCGGCGCGGAGGCGGGGGAGGTCGTGGATGAGGCGGTGCTCGGCCTCGACGGCGACCGCGTGCGCGTCGACCAGGGAGAGGTCGTGGTCGACGAGGATCTCGACCTCGGCGTGCAGGGCGTGGCCGATCCAGCGCAGGCGGATCGAGCCGGCGTGGCGGACGCCGGGGACGGCCAGGAGGATCCGCTCGGCCGCGTCGATCAGCGCGGGGTCCACGGCGTCCATCAGGCGGTGGTAGATCTCGCGGGCGGCGTCCCGCAGCACGAAGCAGATGGCCGCGGTGATGAGCAGGCCGACCAGGGGGTCGGCGAGGGGGAAGCCGAGCGCGGCACCCCCGGCGCCGAGCAGCACGGCGAGTGAGGTGAAGCCGTCGGTGCGGGCGTGCAGGCCGTCCGCGACCAGGGCCGCCGAGCCGATCTCCCGGCCGACCCTGATCCGGTACCGGGCCACCCACTCGTTCCCGGCGAACCCGATCACACCCGCCACCGCCACCCAGCCCAGGGCATGCACGTCCTGCGGGTCGATCAGCCGTTTGACGGCCTCGTACCCCGCCAGCCCGGCCGAGACCGCGATGACCAGCACGATGGCGATCCCCGCCAGATCCTCGGCCCGCCCGTAGCCGTAGGTGAACCGCCGCGTGGCGGCCCGCCGCCCGAGTGAGAACGCGATGGCCAGCGGCACGGCGGTGAGCGCGTCCGCGAAGTTGTGCAGCGTGTCGCCGAGCAGCGCCACCGACCCGGAGACCCCGACGATCACCGCCTGGACCACGGCCGTCACCACCAGCACGGCGAACGAGACCCCGAGCACCCGCAGCCCCCGCTCGCTGGACTCCAGCGCCGCATCGGTCTTGTCCGCACTGTCATGACTGTGCGGCGTCACCACATGCCCCACCTTGGCCAGCAACGCCCCCACCCCCCGCCCCGCCCCACGCCCGTCCGCATGGCCATGCCCGTGCCCGTGGCCGTGATCGTGCCCCTGACCGTGATCGCGTCCATCGCCGGAGTGACCGGAGCCGTGCCCGTGACCATGCATGAGGGTTCCTCGTTTGCCAAAGACGTCGAGGCCGACCAGTATATGTAGTCATGTACGCACGCGACAACGTATCAGGTGCCAACCCTTCGCAGGAGCAACCCACCTCCGCCCAGGTGGACACCGCCGTGGAGGCGTTCCGCATGCTCAGCGACCCCACCCGCCTGCGCCTCATGTGGCTGCTCTCCTCCGGCGAGTACGACGTCGGCTCCCTCGCCGAGGCCGTCGGCGCCCCCCGTCCCTCGGTGTCGCAGCACCTGGCCAAGCTGAGGCTCGCCGGCCTGGTCGACACCCGCAGGGAGGGCCGCCGCGTGCGCTACCGCGCCAGGGACGCCCACGTCCGCGCCCTCATCGCCGAGGCCCTCTTCCACGCCGATCACGAGGTCTCCGGCCTGCCCCGCCACGACTGATCCCGGACGGAACGGCGCGCGACACGAACGGTGACGAACAGGAGCGCGAGCATGGCGACGACCAGAACGGTCTGACCTATCAGGTTGGCCGTGGTCGCGACGCCCGAGAGGTACAGCAACACGTAGCCCGTCCACATATAGGTCAACAGCGCGCCGCCGGCCACGGCGACCCGGTGCACCGCGGTCCACCCCTGGCGTCCGGACCACCGGACGACCAGGACCCCCATCGCCGCGAGCAGCAAGCCCCCCATGACGGCCCCCGCCACGCTCTCGGGCCGCGCGACGAACGCCCCGGTCAGCACGAACATCAGCCCACCGGCCGCCCACGGACGGGGAGTCCGCCGATCGGCCATGGGCCCCTCCCGCCGCCTGACGGCGAACGCGGCGACGACCAGGACGGCCGTCACCACCCCGGCGCCGATCAGCTGCGGGGCGGGCGCGACGAAGCTCCTCGCGTGGTCGTCGAGGATGATCCAGCAGCCGAACAGGAACACCACGCCGGTCACGACCAGCCCGGTCCGCCCGAGCCACGGCGTCGTGCTCCGCCTCGGCACCAGCGCCTCCATGATCGCGATCGGGATCCCGATGCTCCATATCGCGTGCCCCGCGACGAAGGTCTCGGCGTAGAAGGCGCTGAATCCGAGCCCCGGGACGGCGGCGAGACTCGTGAAGTCGTACCGCCCGTCATAGTTGGAGTTGAACAGCGCCTGGTCCAGCAGCCCCGGCTGGAACACGCCGTACGCCGCGGCGAGCAGCAGGATGGCCGTCCACCCGCGCCCGGCCCGCCGCGCGGCCTCCCGCACCAGGATGGCCCCGCCGCCGTACATCGGGGCAAGGAAGATCACCCCGGCGATCTCCGAGGCCGGGACGTTGCCGAGCAGGTACTCCCCGGTCAGCGGCGCCAGGAAGAACAGTCCGAGAGCAGGCGCGACACGTGCCGCCATCCTCGGTCGCACCACGGCGGAGGTCTCGTGCATGACCGAACGCTAGGCACCCACCGTCCACCCGCACATCGGCCATCAGCATCGTCCGAACCGACCGCGGTAGCCCGTGCCACACCCCCCACCCGACCAAAGTAGGCGACCCGCGCGACTTAGGTTCCCCGTCAGGCCATTCGGGTGTGATTAGGCTCGCCGGGTAAGGAATGTCGGGGCGAGCAGAAAAGCACCACCACGTCGCTCAGCATTTCAAACCACTGAACGTGCCCAAGGCCGGGCTCGCCTGATGTGTCGCACAAGTATATTTGCCGGCGACCGCCCCACTGGTGATCGTGACAGCCGCACCCCCGGACCCCGTACATCACAATTGACAATGATGTCCTTTTCCGGACTTATCCCACCCAGAGAATATGAAACCAATTCACTGCGGACGCGTACGGCTACTGGTGCGATCAGTGGAGGCGGGTGGCGCGTACGACGACGTCGTGGAGGGGGACCGTTCGGCCGTCGGGGGCGGTGGGTGTGCGGAGGTGCTCTTCGGCGGTGGCGATGGTCCACTGCGTGTGGTCCAAGCGTGCGGTGATGGCCGCGGGGGTGGCGGACGCCTCGGCGGGAGGGTGGTGCGCGTGGCCGGTGGCGTCCGGGGTGTGCAGGTGGCCCACGATGAGCAGGGTGCCGCCGGGTGCCACCCAGCCGGCGATGCGGTCGTAGAACTCCAGCTGGGGCATGGCGGGGTGGGCGTAGTGGGTCGTCACCAGGTCGAACCGCGTGTCCGGGCTCCAGACGCTCAGATCGGCCTCGACCCACCGCAGGCGCTCGGGGGTCGAGGTCGACCTCGCGCGCTCGGCGGCGCGGGCGAGGGCCTCGGACGAGATGTCGGCCGCGGTGACGTGCCAGCCGCGGGAGGCGAGCCAGATCGCCTCGGCGCCGCTGCCGCAGCCCGCGTCCAGTGCCGTGCCCGGCGTCAGGGCGCCGGTCTCACTGGCGAGGTACGGGTTCGGCGGGTTGCCGTCCATGGATCCGGGGCCCCCGGCACGCCCCTGCCAGTGCCGCTCCCAGTAGTCCTTGTCGAATTCGTGCGTCATAGGTCGTCCTCCCCGTTTCGTGCTTCATGGTGCCGACGGAGAGGGCTGATGTGCAAACGTTGTTGCCGAATGGCAAAATGGCGGGGTGGACGAAGCCATCGATCGCACCCTTGACGCCGTCGGACCGAGGTTGAAACGCCTCCGGCTGCATCGCGACGTCACCCTCGCCCAGCTCGCGGAGGAGACCGGCATCTCCACCAGCACCCTGTCCCGGCTGGAGGCGGGCCTGCGACGCCCCACGCTCGAACAGTTGCTTCCGCTCGCCCGCGCCCACAGAGTCACCCTCGACGAGCTGGTAGACGCGCCACCGACCGGCGACCCCCGCGTCAACCTGCGTCCCATCCCCTCCGGCGACGGCTCGGTCATCCTGCCCCTGACCCGTAGCCCGGGAGGAATCCAGGCCTACAAGTTCATCCTCCCGACCGGAACCGACGACGCCGAACCCGGCCTGCGCACCCACGAGGGCTACGACTGGGTCTACGTCCTCAACGGGACACTCCGCCTGGTACTCGCGGAACACGACCTGATCCTCAAACCCGGCGAGGCCGCCGAGTTCGACACCCGCACCCCGCACTGGTTCGGAGCCACCAGCGCCGGCCCCGTCGAATTCCTGAGCCTCATCGGCAAACAAGGCGAACGCGCACACCTCCGCGCGGCCCCGAGACCGGGCCCGGCCGAGTAGGAAGGCTCAGCCACAGGCCGAAGTCGCCGGAATCCGCCACACCGCGATGCCTGTCCGAGGGGGATGCGGGCGATCGGCCGGGCGGGTACCGGCTCGGCCGGTGAGATGGCACACTGGGCCACGACGAGGCTCCGCGCGAGTGTTCCGTGAGAAGACCCTTGCCGGCGGGAGTCTCGTCTCAGGGGGAAACACCTCAAGCGTGATCAGGTCGCGGTCTCGCTCGCCAGGCCTTCCGCACGCGCACACGCACGATCCTTGAACGGCCGTGGGGTGAACGGTGACGGTGGAGTTTCGGCTGCTGGGGCTGGTCGAGGTCGTATCCAAGGGTGTAGCCGTCCCGCTGGGCGGGTCCAAGCCGCAGACATTGCTCGCCACGCTCTTGTTACAGCGCGGGCAGGTGGTTCCCACCACGCGATTGGTCGATGTGATCTGGCCGCACCACCCGCCGGAAACCGCACGGGCGGTGATCCAGACCTACGTCAAGTCATTGCGCCAGGCATTGGCCCGGCACGGTCTGCTCGAGGTGATCGTCACCAGGGCTCCCGGCTACATGGCCCAGGTTTCCCCGGGAGAGCTGGATCTGGAGATCTTCGAGCGGCTGGTCGGCGAGGGCCGGCATGCGGCGACGCCGCAGGTGGCGGCCGACCGGCTGGAGGCGGCGCTGGCGTTGTGGCGCGGTCCGGCGCTGGCCGGGCTGGAGGATTCGCTGCTGGCCGGTGAGGCAGCCCGGTTGGAGCAGTTACGCCTGACCGTCACCGAGGAACGTATCGCGGCCGACCTGGAGCTGGGCCGCCAGGAGCGGGTGGTGACCGAGCTGGCGGCTCTGGTGGCCGGGAATCCCGCCAACGAGCGGCTGCGCGGGCAGTACATGGTCGCTTTGTATCGGCTGGGGCGGCAGTCAGACGCGCTGGCCACCTACCGGGAGGGCCGGAAGGCGCTCATCGACGAGCTCGGCGTGGACCCGGGCCCGGAGTTGTCAGGCATCCACACCTCGATCCTCCGCGCCGACACCGGCCTGCTGGGCAAGCCCGCCGAACCAGTGGCGCGCGACGTCATGCCGGCGCAGCTGCCGGTGGTGCCGGCCGACTTCACCGGCCGCGCCGCTCAGATCGCCGCTCTGGCCGAGGCGCTGATGCCGCGTCCCGGCAGCTGGGCGGGACCCGTACAGGTGGTCGCCGGGCAGGGCGGGAGCGGCAAGTCCACGCTGGCCGCCCGGGTCTGCCGCCAGCTCGCCGCGAGCTTTCCCGACGGCCAGTTGTACGCCGAGCTGCGCGGCACGAGCGAGGCGCCCGCCGATCCGGCCGAGGTGCTCGGCAGGCTGCTGAAGGCACTGGGGATGGACACGGCGCGACTGCCGGTGAGCCTGGAGGAGCGCACCGAGCGTTACCGGAGCATCCTGGAGGGCCGCCGGGTGCTGGTCCTGCTGGATGACGCCGCTTCGGCGAGCCAGTTGCAGCCCCTTCTGCCCGGCAGCCCCGCCTGCGCGGTGCTCATCACCGCCCGGGATCGGCTGGGTGACCTGGCCGGAGCCGGCCATCTGGATCTCGACGTCCTGGATCTCGAAGAGGCCGTCGAGCTGCTGGAGCGGATCGTCGGCGCCGGCCGGGTACGCGCGGAACAGGGCGCGGCCCGTCAGATCGTCGAGTATTGCGGGCGGCTTCCTCTGGCGATCCGGATCGTCGGCGCCCGCCTGGCCACGCGGCAGCGCTGGCCCCTGCGGCTGCTCGCGGATCGGCTCGCCGGCGAGCACCGCCGCCTCGACGAGCTGGTCCTGGCGGATCTGGCCGTACGGGCGAGCCTGCACCTCAGTTACCAGGGCCTGGAGCCCGGTGCGCGGAGCGCGTTGCGGCGCCTGGGCTATCTGGGCGTGCCCGCGTTCGGCAGGTGGATCGTGGCCTGGCTGCTGGACTGCGGTGAGGAGAAGGCCGAGGAGCTCATCGAGTGCCTGGTGGATGCCCACCTGGCGGACATCAGCAGCGTCGACGATCTCGGCGTGGTGCGGTACCGGATCCACGACCTCGTACGGATCTTCGCCAGGGAGCGCGCCGAGGAAGAAGATCCGGCGGCGGTGCAGACGGAGGCCGTGGCCCGGGTGCTGCGTAACTGGCTGGGCATCATCGACCAGGCGGTGGCCGACTCGCCGCCGGATGAGATCCAGTGGCAGCGCCCGGCGGTCGACGTCCTGGGTACCGGCACGGTGCCCGCGACCCCGGACTGGTTCGAGGCCGAGCAGCCGGCCCTGGTGGTGGGCGTGGAACGGGCGGCTTCCCTGGGGTTGCACGACCTGGTGTGCCACTTCGCCTCGGCCCGGCTGGGTCCGTCGTTCCTGGGTGTCAACCGCTTCGAGGCGCGCGAGCGGATCAACGCCGCGGCCCTGGCCGCGGCCCGACGCGCCGGCGACCTGCGCGGCGAGGCCATCCTGCTGGCCGAGCTGGGCCATCTTCGCTACCTTCAGGACCGCTTCGTCGAGGCGCAGCGCCACTACACCCAGGCGCTGGACGTCTTCCGGCAGCTCGGCGAGCCCCACGGACAAGCCGTGGCGCTGGTCGGCCTGGGGACCACCTGCCGCGAACCGGGCCGCCTGCCAGAGGCCTCCTACTTCCTGGAACAGGCGAGTGCCCTGGTACAGGAGATCGGGGACAAGGCCGGGATCGCCTATGTTCAGCGCCTGGCCGGCTCGGTGCGGCTGGAACGCGGTGACTTCCCGGGCGCCTGGACCAGGCTGGCGGAATCCCTCGATGCGTACCGGCAGCTGGGCAGCAGGCGCGGAGAGGGAACGACGCTGCGGACCATGAGCCTGTACCATCGCGCGGTCGGCGAGCTCGATGAGGCACTCACGACGGCCGGCGCGGCCCTCACCATCTTCCGGCAACTGGGCGACCGTCTCATGACGGCCTATGCCGTACGCACCAAGGCCAAGGCCGAGCTGCGGCTGGGCCGGGTGACCGAGACGCTGGAACCCCTGGAGTGGTGCCTGTCGGTCTGTCAGGCCATGGGCGACCGCTGGGGTCAGGCGATCAGCCTGCGCACCCTCGGCGAGCTGCATCTGGCCGCCGGCCGGCTGGACGACGCCGAGGACTGCCTGACCTCCGCGATCGAGCTGTGGGAGGAGATGGACGCACCCCTGTGGCGAGCCCGGGCCGAACGAGATTTGGCGCTTCTGCTGGAGGCACGTGGTCTCGGCGCGGCCGCCGCAGACGTACACGCCCGAGCCCTGAAAACCTTTTTCGACCACGGAGCCCGCGAGTACACCGAGCTCACCGCCGTGGGAAAAGCGCTGTAAACGGCCGCTCCACGCACTTACAGAGAGGTTTCAGCGGCAGCCTCGATTCTTTCCGGTGTCAGCGAAAACAAGCGCTCACCGGAAGGAACCCGTCATGAAGAGCTTGCGCCTCGCCCTCGGCGGCATCATCGCGATCACGGTCGGCCTCATCGGAGCCGTGGTGACGACCACCCCTGCCGACGCCTCTGCCGTAGGGGGCCAGATCTCCCGCTCCGAGGTGCTCGACCGGGCCCGTCACTGGTACAACCAGGACCCACCGCGCTACGACGGTTCGGATACCAGCCAGTGGCTCGCCGACGTGGACGGCGGCCATAGATACCGGCGTGACTGCTCCGGGTTCGTGTCGATGTCCTTACATCTGGCGTCGAGCCCGAGTTCATTCCAGCTCAGCACCTCCACGTACGGGGTGCCGATCAGCTGGCAGGACCTGCGACCCGGCGACTACCTGACCGTCGACGACGGTGTGGTCGGCGACTTCGAGGACGGCCACGTGATCCTTTTCGAAGGATGGGCGCCCGCCTACCCGAAGTTCACCTACTACGGATTCGGCGGCACCGACGGGCAGCGCAACGGCTTGCGGCACCGGAGGGGCGACTTCAGCGGCGCGGCGACATCCGCCCTCGGCGGCGCATGGCCGCAGTCGGATGACGGCGGCAACGGCGCCGGCAACACCGACGGCCACCCCACCGCTAAATACAAGGCGTACAAGTACAAGAACATCGTCGAGGACTCGGGGTCGGGGATCGCGACGCTCTACAACCCGAACAACCACAACATCGAGGTCTACTACAACTCCGGCGGCGTACTCACCGAGAGCTACTGGAACCCCACGTCCGGCTGGGTGGGTTCACACACCGTAGGCGGCCCCATCACCGGCACCCCCTCCGCGCTGATCAACCCGAACAACGGCAACGTCGAGATCTACTACAACTCCGGCGGCGTACTCACCGAACATTTCTGGTCGCCGGTGAACGGCTGGCAGGGACCCGTCTCCCTGGGGAACATCACGGGTAGCCCCACAGCCATCCACAACCCGAACAACGGCAACATCGAGATCTATTACAACTCCGGCGGCACGCTCACCGAACATTTCTGGTCGCCGGTGAACGGCTGGCAGGGACCCGTCTCCCTCGGGAGCATCACGGGCAGCCCCACAGCCGTCCACAACACGAACAACCACAACATCGAGGTCTACTACAACTCCGGCGGCGTACTCACCGAGAGCTACTGGAACCCGACGTCCGGCTGGGTCGGCTCACACACCGTAGGCGGCCCCATCACCGGCACCCCCTCCGCGCTGATCAACCCGAACAACGGCAACGTCGAGGTCTATTACAACTCCGGCGGCACGCTCACCGAACATTTCTGGTCGCCGCTGAACGGCTGGCAGGGACCCCTCCCCCTCGGGAACATCACGGGCAGCCCCACAGCCGTCCACAACACGAACAACCACAACATCGAGGTCTACTACAACTCCGGCGGCGTACTCACCGAGAGCTACTGGAACCCGACGTCCGGCTGGGTCGGCTCACACACCGTAGGCGGCCCCATCACCGGCACCCCCTCCGCGCTGATCAACCCGAACAACGGCAACGTCGAGATCTACTACAACTCCGGCGGCACGCTCACCGAACATTTCTGGTCGCCGGTGAACGGCTGGCAGGGACCCGTCTCCCTGGGCGCCGTCACCAGCTGATCTCTCGCGGACAAATGCCCGGCCCTGGCTTATGCAGGGCCGGGCCTTGTCGCAGCGACCATTTCCGGTCCGAAGACCGGGACGAAACGATCAGCGCCGAACGCCGGCCGGTCCAGATGGGAAGTCAATCGATGTCGAATTTCATTTTGCTGTCCGATCACGTCATTCTCCGGCTGCCCGTCGTCGAATCCGGCGAACCGCTGGTGGACCTGCGAGTCATCGACGCGTTGCGCGTCGACCCACGCCTGGCCGACGCGGCGGGGGCGTACGCTCACCTACGGGTCGGAGTCGCCGATCGACTGGTCGCCGCACAGACGTTTCTTCCCCGGGCCCTGCGGTTTCTCGTCATCGAAGGGTTCCGCCCGCTGAAGTTGCAACAGCAGTACTTCGATTCCCACGTCTCCCGGCTGCGCCAGTCGGAGCCAGGGCACGATCCGGGGTGGTACCACGAACGTGCCAGCGCTTATATCGCCCCGCACGAGGTCGCACCGCATGTCGCCGGCGCAGCGGTGGATCTGACGCTGTCCAGCACCGACGGGACAGAGGTGTGGATGGGCACCGAGGTGAACGACACCGACACCGAGGCGTGCCACACGGCCAGTACAGCGATTTCCGCTGAAGCCATGGAGCATCGCAGAACTTTGAGCCGGGCACTGAGTGCCGCGGGAATGATCAACTATCCCACCGAGTGGTGGCATTGGTCCTACGGCGACCGTTATTGGGCTTATGCCACCGGCGCGGCTGCCGCCCGCTACGGCCCGACGACCCTCTGATGGCCGGCGCGCTCCGGTTACCAGGTGAGGATGGGACCCAGGGGGACTATCCGGGAGGGGTTCAGTTGGGGGTGGGTTCGGTAGTAGTGGGTTTTGATGTGGGTGAAGTCGGTGGTTTCGCGGAAGGCGGGGATTTCGTAGAGGTGGCGGGTGTAGGCCCACAGGGACTTGTAGTCGGTCAGGCGGTGGAGGTTGGTCTTGAAGTGGGTGTGGTAGACGGTGTCGAAGCGGACGAGGGTTACCCAGAGGCGGATGTCGGATTCCGTCAGGTGGTCGCCGAGGAGGTACTGGGAGTCGGCCAGGCGGGTTTCCAGGGTGTCCAGGGTGGCGAAGAGGGTGGTCACGGCCTCTTCGTAGGCGCTTTGGGTGGCGGCGAAGCCGGCGCGGTAGACGCCGTTGTTGATGGTTCTGTAGATGAGGTCGTTCAGGGTGTCGATTTCGGGGCGGAGGGGCTCGGGGTAGAGGTCCAGGGAGGTGTCGGACCACTGGTTGAACTCGGTGTTCAGGTCGATGGTGATGTCGGGGAAGTTGTTGCTGACGATTCTCCCGGTCTCGCGGTCCCAGAGGACGGGGACGGAGACGTGGCCGTCGTAGCCGGGCTCGGTCGCCTCGTAGGCCTCGCGGAGGAGGCGGAAGCCGTTCACCGGGTCGGGGGTGTGACCGTCGCCTTCCCTGAAGGCCCAGCCTCGGCCGTCACGGAGGGGGTCGACGGCGGACAGCGTCACCACGTTCTCCAGCTTCTTGAGGGAGCGGACGATTATGGCGCGGTGGGCCCAGGGGCAGGCGTATGAGACGTAGAGGTGGTAGCGGCCGGGTTCGGCTTTGTAGCCGCTGGAGCCGTCGGCGGTGATCCTGTCTCTGAAGCGGTACACGGGGCGGTTGAAGGCGCCAGTGGGGGCGGTGGAGGCCTTGACCACGTAGTCGCCGTAGGTGTCGAAGTCGACGGGGGTCGCGACGGCCGATGGGGTGCTCATCGGGAGTACTCCTTCGCAGGGGCTGGGCCCGCCGGAGGTGGCCGGGGCCTGGTATCCACCTCTACACCATGGCGCGTCCGAAATGAGTAGGGGGCTACTCATGTCCCGGGATGCGGCCCGGCCCATAGTGAGGCCAAGACCTTTCACGGCGGGGATCACCACGGGGTGTGGGCATTGAGCATGCGTTCGCGGCTGATCGCCGTGTTATGTGTCTTCGTCTGTATGGCCTCCGGTACGGCGCTCGGCGCCGCCGGGGCCGAGACGACCAGAGCTGCCGGGATCGCCACCGCCACGGGGGGCGGGGCGGTCCCGGCGAAGACGGCCGCCGCGGCGGCCGCCCCGGCCGGGATGACGGCCGGGGCGGGGGGAGCCCCAGCCGGGACGTTCACTGGGGAGAGTACGGTCCCGGCTGGAACCACCACCGGCACGAGGGCGGCCCCGGCCGGCACCACAGCCGGCCCGAGGGCCGCCCCGGCCGATGCCAAGAGGGCGGCCGACTGTGAGACCACGCCCACCGGGGTGTTCGAGAAGCGGTGGAAGGAACTGGACGCGCGGCGGGGACCGATGCGGTGCCCGAAGGGCGAACCGGTAGGGGTGCCGGGGGGCACCGCGTTGAACTTCGAGAACGGGCAGATGGTGCACTCGCCTGGACAGGGCGGGGAGATGGTCGTGGCGGCGTACTCGCAGGACGACAACATCATCGTCAACTGGGGACCCACCACGCCGTTCCACTACGACAAGTTCCTGGTGCGGTGGGATCGCGGGGACGTCAACCTCGGCCAGGTCACGGTGGACTCCTACATCGACCGGGACCGGGGCTTCTACGCCATCCCGGTGTCCGCCAAGGGCCGGTACCGCATCGTCGTAGAGGGCTGCGACAACAAGGGCGGCAGCACCTGCCGCCAGAGCTGGACCGCCCCGGCGTTCGTGGACCACGAGGTGCCCGTCCCCCGCTTCCGCTGCCACACCGACCCGCCCACCGGCGCGATCGGCCAGCGCTGGGCGTACGTCGGCGGCGGCGAGGGGGCCATCGGCTGCCCGACGGGGGCGGAACGGGACGTCACGGGCGGCAAGGCCATGTCGTTCGCGCACGGGGAGATCGTGCACAGCCCGGCGCAGGGGCCGGACATGGCGGTCGCGGTGTACCAGGACGGCGGCACGCTGCACGCCGACTGGGGCGACACACGGCCGTTCCACTACGACAGGTTCCTGGTGCGCTGGGATCTGAACGGCCGCAACGTCGGGCAGACGGACGTCGACGCGGACACCTACGCCAAGAGCTGGTCGGGTCACTGGAGCACGCCGGTGGGCACGCCCGGCAGGTACACCGTCATCGTGGAGGGCTGCGACGGGCGGACCCTCCAGTCGTCCTCGTGCAAGCAGAAGTGGACGATCCCGGCGTCGGTGCAGGTGACGTTCCCCGACCCGAAGCCGCCGTCGCAGGACTGCCCGATCAGGCCCGTCACCAAGCTGCTGCTGGACCGCTGGGTGATGACCGGCGCGAAGACCGGCCCGCTCGGCTGTCCCACGGGGGAGGAACGCGTGGTCCAGGCCGGCCGGTCCATGCCGTTCCAGCACGGCACCATCGTCACCAGCCCCAAGCAGGGCACCAACATGACGGTGGCCGTCTACCAGCGGGACGTGGACCTGGTGGTGGACTGGGGCGACACCTACCCGTTCTCCTACGACCACTTCCTGATCCGGGTCGACCGCGCCGGCCGCAACCTCGGGCAGGTGGAGGTCGACCCCGACGACGACGAGAAGGAACGGTGGGGGTCGCGGGCGATCCGTCCCCGGCACTACGACGACAAGGACGAGGACGACCCGATCGTGGACAGCGTCGGGACGTACTCGGTGATCGTGGAGGGCTGCGACGGCGGCGGCCTCGGCAGCGACGACTGCAACCAGGGCTGGACCGTCCCGGCCGAGGTGCCGTACATCGCCAAGGGCCACCTGGACTTCTCCAAGATCCCCGTGCCACGCACCGCGCAGGAGGCGTACGCGGTCGCCCCGGAGCGCAGGGCGGGCTTCGAGCGCACGTACACCGAGGAGCGGGTCAGGGTCGCGGCCGCCCACATCGCCTGCCCGGGGCCGATGCCCCTTGAGGTGTTCAACAACGAGGACAACTTCGTCACCACGGCCCTCGCCAAGCTGTACATGCAGTACGACGACCACCTCAGCGACTCGCAGCTCCGGTGCGACGGCATCAGGTTCCGCTGGGGCACCGAGGTCAACAACGCGCTGCGGCTCCAGACGATCAAGAGCAACGCGGGCACCGAGTCGGGCTTCCCGTGCAAGCGGGAGGGCGAGTACGACGTGGCGCTGAAGGGCTACGTGCTGCTCGCCTACGCCTTCGAGTCCGCGCTGGACCCGGACGTGCGCTACCGGCTGCTCCACCTGCTCAACAAGCGCGGCCCGCACAACCCGGGCGACGACACCATCTGCGGCCTGCTGAACGTGGACGAGAGCGAGAACCACCGGCTGCTCATCGAGACCTCCCGGTACCTCACCAACCAGCTGCTCGCCCGCACCGACAAGAGCAGCAGGTACGACAACGCGCGCAACGGCATGAACACCTTCATGCTGAAGTGGCTGCAGAGCTTCCTGAAGAACGACTTCATCGAGTACAACGCCCGCCCCTACCAGCGCTACAGCCTGGCCGGCATCCAGAACCTGTACGACATGGCCGAGGACAAGCGGGTCAAGCTGGCGGCCCAGATGGTGCTGGACTACGCGAGCGCCAAGTACGCGGTGTCCGCCAACGACGGCCGGCGCGACAGCCCGTTCCGCAGGCTGACCACCGACTGGCACCCCGACCTGTTCCACTCGCAGAGCGACGCGCTTCGCGACCGGATGATGGCGTACTTCGGCCCGACCGCGGCGATGGGCGACCTGGACCCGCCGGGGTTCGTGCCGGCGTCGTCGGCGGGTGAGATCCTGCTGGCCGGGATCAGCCAGTACCGCCCGCCGGAGATGATCGCCGACCTCGTCCTGAACCACGAGCACCGCAGCTTCTTCCAGCGGATCACGCACGCGGGCATCGAGGTCTACTCCGCCGAGCCCGACTTCCTGATCACCGCGGGCGGGGCGTACACCGGGCCCGCGTACAAGGTCGCCGGCCGGGGCCGGAGCGTCGACTCGGGCACGGTGGTGCCCACCACGCTGATGCCGACCGGTCACCTGGTGAGCACCGAGCAGATGATCCGCATCTCCACCTTCCTCGGCAACGGCTGCGTCGCCCCTGGGTTCGCCTGCGGCGCCGGAGTCGTGATCCCGGACCACTACCTGCGGGCCGACCGGCCGCAGTGCTGGATCAGGAAGGGCCAGTGGGTGTTCGTGGACGCGGCGACCGCCGGCTGCACGGACTCCGGCCGCGGCTTCTACGTGGCGGCCCGCAGGAGCGCGAACGGCAACGAGATCGGGTTCTTCGAGGCGGTCCCCAAGACCGTGATCGCCGGGGTGCCGCTGGCCGACTTCGCGCGGCGCACCCTGGACCGCAACGAGAAGCGCTCGTTCGGCATCGCCCGCTCCGAGTACACCAAGTGGGACGGCACCGTGGTGGTGTTCGCCAGGGACACCGCCACCCCGCAGGCCAACACCTGGAACTACTCGGTCGTGCGCACCGGGGTGCCGCAGATCGACAAGGTGCCGTGGTCGGCGCGCGGTGCCGGCCCGCTGGCCGCGGGGACCGTCATCAACAGCCGGGGCCACACGGGTTACGTCACCGTGGACAACCCCGCGCTCGGCACCCGCCTGACGCTGGACTTCACCAGGGCGCTCGATCCGGCGCGGACGGAGGGCCGCGGCCCGTAGGCCCTCCGTCCACGCTCCTTCCGAGAGGCGCCGGCATGCGCCTCACGGATCCCCGATGGGCACCGGCCCGACCGCCGGTGCTCATCGGGGCCGTCGGGTCACCGTCTGGGCTTGCCGTAGTCCATCGGCAGCGCCTGGAGGCGCTCCACCGGGATCTCGCCCAGGACCACGTACTTCTCCGAGCCGTCCGGGACCAGGTCGTCGGGGTCGAAGAGCTTGGTGTAGGGGTCCACGCCGCCGTTGCGCGCCATCTCCAGGCGGGGGTCCTCGGCGTAGGTGACGAGGGCGCCGGCCTTGTCGGTCATGATCAGGCCGTATTCCTGCATGGCGCGGGCGATGGTACGCGCGGCGGGGCTGGTGAGGGTGCGGATGTCGAAGGCCGGGTCGAGACGGAAGCGCTGGCCTTCGCACGGGATGTCCGCGCCCTCGACGTAGCCGTCGTCACGGGTGGCGGGCCAGGAGTGGCAGTCGAGCCGGGTGCGCACCGTGGCGATGTTGACCGCGTGGTCGATGTACCCCCGGCGCAGCTCGTCGATCCGGATGGCGAACGCCCCCATCGGCAGGCCGGTGGCGGTGGCGCCCAGCGGGTTGTCGAAGATGCCCGGGTTGCGGGAGTAACGCTCGATCTTGCCGCCCCAGCAGGCCGACCAGTTGCCGGCCGCGTCCTTCTCCGCCCGCCAGAAGTCCCAGTAGGTGTCGGTCGACGGCTGGTAGATGGTGACGGCCGAGTCGGTCCCCATGGACGTGATCATGTCCGGCGGGGTGGGCACGGCGGCCAGGCTGTCGGCGATCACGGGGGCGAGTTCTGGAAGATTCAGGCAGTCGGAGAACGTCCAGCGCTTGCGCGGCGTGTGGCGGCCGACGTAGTAGACGGGCGTCGAGTAGGTGTCGGTGTTGATCGCCCAGCTGCCGTAGTTGTTCTCCTTGTCGAGTTTGATGTTGTTGACGATGGCCTGCGAGTTGGGAGCCAGCGGGACGTGGCGGGGCAGCTTGGTGTTCCACGGGCCGGTCCGCGAGAAACCGTTGGTCGGCGTCCCTTGACCGTTCCCGTGACCGTGGCCGCTCGCCAGCGACGGGGCCGCCGCGACGACGCCACTCGTCATCGTCAGCACGCCGGCCGCCAGCACGGAAATCACGTACCTCACGCTTGTACGCATGACAGATCGTGCCTTCCAGTGGTGATTGGGGGGCGCGCGCCAGCGTAGATCGGGTGGTCCCCTGCATGCTTCGGGGTCGGCCCCGGGACATTTCGGCATCCCACCCTGGGAGTCCGCGCCCGTCACCCTGGGCGGTCACTCGTCCTCGGCCACCACCCGCCGCAGATCGGCCCGCGTGGTGATGTCGAGCCTGCGGAACACGTTGGTCAGGTGGAACTCGATCGTCTTGCGGCTCAGCACCATGCGTTCGGCGATCTCCCGGTTGGACAGCCCCTCGCAGACCAGCGCCACCACGGCGCGCTCGGCGGGGGTGAGGGTGCCGAGCGCGGCGGGCGGGCCGTCCAGGCTCAGCCCGGCCCGCTCGGCGGCGTGCCGGGTGCGGGCCGCGTACGCGGCGGCGCCCATCGCGGTGAACCGGTGATGGGCCGCGCGCAGCGCCCGCTCGGCCGCCGCCCGCCGCCCGGCGGAGTCCAGGTAGCCGCCCATCAGCAGGTCGATCCGTGCCATCTCCAGCCGCAGCCCGGCGGCGCGGGCCAGCGGCATCGCGCGGCGGCAGTGGCGCAGGGCCTCCTCCATGTCGCCGGACGCGGCGGCGATCTGTGCGCGCACCCGTGCCACGCACACCTGCACCGACAGCCGCGCGGGCGGCATCGGCCGGCGCAGGAACTCGTCCAGCGCCTCGCACGCCTCGGCGGGGTGGCCGAGCAGGGACAGGGCGTCGGCGCGCAGCGGGCCGAGCAGGTGGGTGCCCGGCTCGGGGGACGGGTACTCCTCCGGCATGTCCTCGGCGACCGCCAGCAGCCGGGGCGCGTCGTCGTGCGCCTGGGCCAGGGCGGCCTCGGCCGCGGCGGCGTAGGCGAGGCCGGCGGGGGTGCCGACGTGGCGGGCCCAGCGGGCGGCCTGCGCGGCGTGCGCCTCGGCCCGGTCCCATACCGCCTGGGCGGCCAGCGGGTACGCGGCGAGGGCGTGCACCAGGGCGTAGTCCCAGATCCGGTCGTTCTCCTCGGCGTCCCCCACGGCGGACTCGGCGTGCAGTACGGCGTCGGCGAGCGCGCCCATGCGGTACTCGGCCTCGGCGAGGAAGGCGAGTGCCTGCCCGATGCGCAGCGACTCGCCGCGCGCCGCGCGGTCCACGGCGGCGGCGAGGTCGTCACGGGCGCCCGGCAGGTCGTCGGCCCATAATCGGATCATGCCGCGCGCCACCAGGCCTTCCAGCCCGGACGGCGCGCCGGGGGCGTCCGCGCGGGCCAGCACGGACAGGGCGCGCGGCGCGTTGCCGGACAGCGCGAGCCCGACGCACTCGGCGAACCACCCGAACGCGGCCACCCAGGGTTCCCGGGCGGCCGAGACCGCGACCGAGCCGTACTCGATCATCTCCGAGGGCGTGGCGGTCAGCACCGCCATGATCGCCAGCTGGGTCGCCACCCGGGCCTCCAGGTCGCGGGGCCGGCCGGGCTCGGGCGGGGTGTCGTCCCTGATCGCCGCCAGGGAACGGAGCAGCAGCCGCCGGGCGTCGCCCATGCGGCCGTTCAGCAGGTGCTGGTAGCCGGACACGTAGTCCGGCCAGGCGCCCGGCACGACCTCGGCCACCTCGGCCTGGTACTCCCGCGCGGTGGCGGCGTCCCCGGCGACCAGCAGCGCCTCCACGGTGGTGAGCAGCCGCGGCACGCGGGCGGGCCCCGCGGGGGTGAGGTCCAGGGCCTGGCGCAGGTAGACGGCGGCCAGGGCGGGACGGCCCCGGGTCCGCTGGGCGCGCGCCTCGTCCTCGACGTCCGCGGCGAGCTCCCCGTCCGGGCCGTCGGCCGCGGCGATGCGGTGCCAGATCTCGGCGGGGCCGCCGCCGAGCGACGCGGCGCGGCGGTGCAGGGAGCGCCGTACCGCCATGTCCAGGTCGTGGTACGCCACCCCGCGCACCAGGGTGCCGGTGAACACCAGCTCGTGGCCGGCGGAACCGGGCACCTCCTCCAGCAGCCCCGCGCGGATCGCCTCGGCGGCGGCCCCGGTGAGGTCCGCCTCGCAGGTCATCTCGCGGATCCTGGCCAGGCCGAACCGCCGCCCGAGCACCGCCCCGGCGGCCACCAGGTCCCGGGTGGCCGGGGCGCAGGACACCAGCCGGGCACGCACCGCGGCGGACACCCCGCGCGGCGCGGGCAGCGGGCCGTGCCCGAACGCGATGGAGTGCATCGGCAGCTCGTCGAGCAGGTGCCGGACGTGCAGGGGGTTGCCGCCGGTGTGCTCGTGCAGGCGGGCGGCCCCCGACGGGGACAGGCGGGGGTGGCCGCAGACGGCGGCCAGCCGCACCAGGTCGGAGGCGGGCAGGCCTTCCAGCCGCAGGCGGGTGCCGCGCCCGGAGTCGAGCAGCCGCTGCCAGCCGTCGCCGAGCTCGGGGAACGGGCGGCCGGAGAACTGGTGGGACAACTCCCCCGGCGTCTGGTGGATCACGACGACCAGCACCATGGCGTCCGCGAGCCGCCGCACGGCGAGGCGCAGCGCGGTCATGGACGACGGGTCGCCCCAGTGCGCGTCGTCCACCACGAGAATGAACGGTTCACGTTCGCGCAGCAGTCTGGCCAGCGACCGGCCGACCTGACCGACGTCGGCCTCCCCGGTCTCGGGCACCGCCCGGGTGATGGGCGGCGCCTGGTGCCCGAGCAGGATCTGCGGCGCCCCGCCCATCTGCCCGAACACCTCCGCCCCGGCCTGGGGGACCGGCAAATGCTCCAGGTGTTCGAGCCGGACCATCCCCAGGGGCGCCGGTTGCCTCGGCTGCCGCGCGGCGCGGCCCGCGCTCTGGGAGATCTGGGTGAGCAGGGTCCAGGGGTAGGCGGCCTCGTCCTCGTCGGCGTCCGCCCAGATGACGGCGGCAGGGCGGGCGCGCAGGAGGAACCGCCGGACCAGGGTGGTCTTGCCGATGCCGGGATCGCCTTCGACGCCGACGACCCGGGGCAGCCCGGCCGACGCCTCCTCCCAGGCCTCGTCCAGTACGGCTAGTTCGCGTTCCCTGCCGACGAAGCCGTCGGCCGCACTCGTGCCCGCGCTGCCACTCACGCGTGCCCCTTTTCTCTCTCGCCCGCCCGGTGCGCTCCTGGTCGCTTACCCGTACGGCCGTCCGGTCCCGTGGTGGCGACGAATACGGACGGTCTCAAAGGAGTATGTCGCCTTTTCCATGACTTTTGGGGTTAACCAGATGGTCACGAAACTGAGCAAGGCTACCGGCGTTTCCATCCTTGATCGCCTGGGAGTCCCCCCATGCCGCACCTCGACCGCCGATCTTTCCTCGTGACCGGGCTGGCCGCGGGCGCGGTCGCCGCCGTTCCCGCGACCGGCGCCCTCGCCGACCCCGACCCCACCGCCGAGACCGCGCAGAGCCTGGCCTCCCGGGGGCTGCGCACCGACCCCTTCACGCTCGGCGTCGCCTCGGGCGACCCCGACCACGGCGGCTTCGTCATCTGGACCCGCCTCGCACAGCAGCCGCTCGCCGAGGACGGCATGGGCGGCATGCCGCTCCGTCCGTTCACCGTCCAGTGGCAGATCTACTCCGACGAGCGGTGCCACCGCGTGGTGCGCGCCGGGGTGAAGGTGGCCGCGCCCGAGTGGGGGCACAGCGTCCACGTCGAGGTGGACGGCCTGCGCTCCGACCACGAGTACTGGTACCGCTTCCGCGTCGGCCCGTACGTCTCCCCGGCCGGCCGCGCCCGCACGGCCCCGCACCCGCTGTCGTACGGCGCGCCGCTGGCCATGGCGTTCGTGTCCTGCGCGCAGTTCGAGCACGGCTACTTCACCTCCTACCGGCGCCTCGCCGAGGACCACCCGGACCTGGTGCTGCACCTCGGCGACTACCAGTACGAGTACACCAAGGACACCTACACCATCCCCGGCGGCAACATCCGCGACCACGAGGGCCCGGAGACCGAGACGCTGGCGGGCTACCGGCAGCGGCACGCGCAGTACAAGGCCGACCCGGACCTGCAGGCCGCGCACGCCGCCGCGCCGTGGCTGGTGGTGTGGGACGACCACGAGGTGGACAACAACTGGGCCGACGAGGTCCCCGAGCGGCCCGAGGTGCCGCAGCCCAACTTCCTGGCCCGGCGCGAGGCCGCGTTCCGCGCCTACTACGAGAACATGCCGCTGCGCCGCTCCTCCATCCCGCGCGGCATCGACATGCAGCTCTACCGCCGCGTCCGCTGGGGCGCCCTCGCGACGTTCCACATGCTCGACACGCGGCAGTACCGCGACGACCAGGGCTGCGGGGACGGCTACGACGACTGCCCGGCCGCGGTGGACCCGGCGCGCTCCATCACCGGCGCCGCGCAGGAGGCGTGGCTGCTGGACGGCTTCCGCAAGTCGCGCGCCCGGTGGGACGTGCTCGGTCAGCAGGTGTTCTTCGCCCAGCGCGACAACAACGCCGGCCCGGCCAAGGTGACCAGCCAGGACGCCTGGGACGGCTACGTCGCCTCCCGGCAGCGCATCACGCGGGGCTGGGTGGACGCCAGGGTGCGCAACGCGGTGGTGCTCACCGGGGACGTGCACGCGCACTGGGCCTCGGACCTGAAGCTCGACTACGACGACCCGACCGGCCCGTCGGTGGGATCGGAGCTGGTCGCCACCTCGATCAGCACCGGCGGCGACGGGGCGGACTCCGACCCGGCCACCCACCCCTACCTGGCGATCAACCCGCACCTGAAGTTCTACAACAACCAGCGGGGCTACGTGCTCACCAAGATCGAGCGCGATCTGATGACCGCGGACTTCAAGGTGGTGCCGCGGGTGACCGAGCCCGGCGGCGAGGTGTACACGCGGGCGACGTTCGTCGTCGAGGACAAGGTGCCCGGGGTGCGGCAGACGTACCTGCGGCCGATGGACCCGGCGCTGCGCTCCCGCCAGGTCACCGTGGAGGAGACCGTGGACTGGGAGACCAAGCGTCCCTGACCTCCGTGATCCCCAGGGAAGGCGGTGCCCGTGCCCGGGTGCCGCCTTCCGGCGTCAGGAGGGGTGGACGCGGGAGGCGACCGCCTCGATCTCCACCAGGAGGTCGTCACGGCAGATGTCGACGTTCACGTACGCCACGCCGGCGTCCTCGGCGAAAACGTCCGCGCAGATTCTGCGGGCCATCGGAATATCGGCCTTGTGTTTGACATAGACTTTCACGGCGTCAAGGTCACGCAGGGTTAAATCGGCGTTAATTCCATATCGGGAAAGATTTTCCCGGCCCACCAGAATGGCGATGTTCTCAAGCGTCGTCGTCGTTTGCCGGGTCATGTCGCCCTTGTGCACGGTCTCGCTGCCGATGATGCTGGCGGTGCCCGACACGAACATGCGGCCCGTGCCGTCCGGCTCGGCCAGGTACGTCGCCCGGGCGAAGCTCGGCGCCTTCACGCCGTACTTCGGGGGGTAGCGGTAGGCAGGGGTCTGCCGGGGGTTCTCGATGTGCGTCGCCCGCGGGGTGCGGCAGGCCAGCAGGTAGAACGCCACCCCGCCGCCGTGGCTGCCCACACAGGTGGCCGCGGGCAGCAGCTCGGCGGGCACGCCGCCGCGCTCGAACGCCAGCGCACGTCCCTTGCAGAACCGGCCGTACACGTCGCCGCCCCGCTCGTCGGGCTCGTTGATGCGGTGCACCATGTTCCACATGCGCGCCAGGTGAGGGTAGCCGAGCAGCCTGACCACCTCGAACGCCGCGAGGTACGCCTCCTCGGTGGCGGTCACCAGGTCGGCGTCCTCCTCGGTGCGGCCGCACAGGAACAGGTACTCGCCGTCGCACGCGTAGGCCAGGCCCCGGTGCTGCCCGGTCACCACGCCCGTGGTGGTCCGCCAGACCTCGGCGAACGGCGTGACCTCGTCGTCTCCCATCGGCATCGCCATGAACGGGTGCCCGTCCCGCACGATCGGCCCGGCGACGCGGCTCGAGTACTCGATCGCGCCGAGGAGCCCGCCGTCCCGCCCGGCGCCGGTGACCGCGTGCTCGAATCCGCATTCGAGGCCGGCCAGGGAAGTCGCACTGATCATGATGGCTCCACGTCTGCCGGAGATGGTCCTGATCTCAAGCATCGTGGGGAATGACGGCGGGCTCATCTTCCAGAATGCGGCCGGCTCGTGTATTCGGATAACCGGATATCGGATCGGGGCGGCCGGCCGTAACAGACCGTTGAGAAATGCGCGCGCATATCCGCGCGCATCCATGTGAAACGGCTCTTTCGAAGAAGATTGGCCATGGCGCTTTTGCGAGGCTGGGCGGAGCGCATGAGGACCTCCCGCAGGAAACCGCCCCCCACACGAAGGTCTCAGTGATGACGCAGCAGCTCGCCGAACGTTACGGCGACAACATCTTCAACCACGCCACCGCCTCCGAGGACGAGCGCCTCGCCGCGCTGGCCGCCGAGCTGGACCCCGCCTCGTTCCGGCGGCTCGGCGCACTGCCGATCCAGCCCGACTGGCGCTGCCTGGAACTCGGCGCGGGCACCGGGACCGTCGCCCGCTGGATGGCCGCCCGCTGCCCCGACGGCGGCGTCGTCGCCACCGACCTGGACCTGGAGCTGGTGCGCGGCCACGACGGCGAGCACGGCGACGTCACCTGGACGCACCACGACCTCACCCGCGACGACTTCCCACCCGGGTCGTTCGACCTGATCCACGCCCGCTACCTGTTCTGCCACCTGCGCACCCGCGAGCAGGACCTCGCCCGGGTGGCCTCGTGGCTGGTGCCCGGCGGATGGCTCGTGCTGGAGGAGCCCGCCAAGTTCCCCATCGAGTCGTCACCCCACCACGCCTACCGCGAGACCAGCATGGGCGTCTTCACCGCCCTGGCCGAACGAATCGGCACCGACTGCGACTGGCCCCGCGCCCTCCCCGACCACATGAGACGAACCGGCCTGACCGAGCTGGACATCGACATCGCCTACTCGATGGTCGGCGGCAACCGCCCCATGGGCCGCTTCTGGGAACTGACCGTGGAACAACTCACCCCCACCCTGTGCACGATGGACGGCATCACCCCCGACATGGTCGCCGACACCCTGGTGAGCCTCCGCGACCCCGAGTTCCGCGAACTCGGCATGGCCACCCTGGCCGTCACCGGCCGCCGGCCGGTCTCCTAGCCCGGAGCAGGCCTTTGTTACTTCCCGGCCGTGCCGGGTCCCCCGCCGATGGACTCCTGATAGATGTCCGCGTAGGTGCGCGAGTCCTTGATCAAGTCGTCGCAGAAGGCGGCGACGTCGTTTCCGATGAGTTCCAGGACTCCCTTGCCGGCCGCGACGCCCTCCTCGAAGAAATCGACGATCCCTGAGAGCAGGGACCCGGCGAGCAGTTCGATCGGTCCGACCTTGAAGAGGTACCTCTGCATCTCCTTGTAGACGATCTGGTAGTCCGGCGGGAGCGCCTTGACCCGCGCCAGGTGCGCCCGCCACTGCTTCTTGCCCTCGATGATGTCCTGGATGCCCATGTCAGCCTCCTAGCCGGCCCAATTTCCTGGCGACGTTCCTGTTCAACTGATCGCGCCACCGGTCGCGAAAGGTCCGGGCCCCTTCTCCGCCGGCCAGCGCCGCGCAGAAGCCCCCGATGTCGTCACCCAGCACGTCCTGAACGCTCTGCCCATCGGCCGCTGTCTCTTCGAGCAGCCCCAGAGCACTGTCGAGAATCGGCATCAGGTTTCGACCGGTGAAGTCCCCGTAGGCGAAAAGATGCCCCTTGATCTCTTCCCACGCCGCCCGATGGCCGGCCGGCAATACTGCGGCCCGGACTTCGAACGCCTTCCATTCCCTGGTGAGATCGCTGCCTGTCATGGTCTCCCACAGGTTCATTCCCCGCCCTCCTTGAGCTTGTCGATCCGCGATGTGATGTACTCCCATTTCGCCCAGAACGTCGCGAGTACCTCGCGCCCCGCGTCGTTGAGCGCATAGAACTTGCGCGGCGGGCCCAGTCCGGACGGTCGTTTCGTCACCTGGACGAGCCCGTTCCTCTCCAGCCGCAGCAGGATGGCGTAAACCGTCCCCTCGACGACGTCGGCGAAGCCGAGTTCGTGCAGCCGGCGCGTGATGGCGTACCCGTAGGTCTCCTCGCTGCCGATGATTTCGAGCACGCAGCCCTCAAGCGTGCCCTTCAGCATCTCCGTCAGGTCGTCCATGGTGGGTCCCCTTCGGCGCTCCCGGTACTCCGTAGTACCGAGTACCACTATACGGTACCACAGAGTAGTTCGGACACATGACGACCAACTGAGCTCGTCCGTGCGGGGGGTCAGGTGACGGGGACGATGTGAGCGGCCACCAGGTGGCCGGTGGAGATGTCCAGCAGGCCGAGGGTGCCGTGGGGCTGACGGCGGCGGTCGGTGGGGGAGCCTGGGTTGAAGAGGCGGAGGTTTTGTTCCTCGTGGTTCAGGGGGATGTGGGAGTGGCCGAAGATCACTAGGTCGGCTTCGGGGAAGCGGCGGCGCATGCGGAGCCAGCGGCCCTTGGCGGGGCCGCTGTCGTGGATCATCGCGACGTGTAGACCGTCCAGGGTCAGTTCCAGGGTTTCGGGGGCCGCGACGTCGGGGCCGTCGTTGTTGCCCTTGACGGCGTGGACGGGGGCGTAGGCCGCCAGCTCGTCCAGGACGGCGCCGGTGCACACGTCGCCGGCGTGCAGGATCAGGTCGGCGCCGCGCAGGTGCTCCGCCACCGCGGGCGGGCAGGACTTCCACCGGCGCGGACCATGGGTGTCCGCCAGCGCCACGACCCTCAATGCCGCTCCCCCTTCACAGCTCCCCCTACCCCACACGAAACAATGGTGTCCTAGCCTTGGATGGCCGGGCGCCGATCTTCGGCCCCCGGCCCCGCACCAGCGAACAGGACGGTGATGGCCGTGAGCGTGATCTCCCGCGGCTTCCGCGGCCGAGGGCGTCCCGATGTGAACCTTCCGCCGGGGCAGTATCTGACCAAGGACTTCCCGGTGCTGTCCGCCGGGCCGACGCCCCGGATCGACCTGGACCGGTGGAAGTTCACCCTCACTACCGAGTCCGGCGAGCGGCGCGAGTGGAACTGGGAGGAGTTCCTGGCGCTGCCGTCGGAGAAGGTCACCGTGGACCTGCACTGCGTGACCAAGTGGTCCAAACTGGGCACCACCTGGGAAGGCGTGCCGCTGGAGGCGCTGCTCGACGAGGTCGACACCGCCGCCGACCACGCCCTCGTCCACTCCTACGGCGGATACACCACCAACCTCCCCGTCGAGGACCTTCTGGACGGCAAGGCGTGGGTGGCGTACCGCTACGACGGCGAGGACCTGGAGCCCGAGCACGGCGGCCCGGCCCGCCTGCTGGTCCCCCACCTGTACCTCTGGAAGAGCGCCAAGTGGGTGAACGGCCTCCGGCTGAGCGACGAGGACGAGCCCGGCTTCTGGGAGAGCGTCGGCTACCACAACTACGGTGACCCATGGCGCGAACAGCGGTACTGGGGCGACTGACCTGGCGCGCCGCCACGGTGGCGGCCGTCAGGGAGGAGAACTCCACAGCACGCACCCTCGTCCTGGACGTCCCCGGCTGGCCCGGCCACACCCCCGGCCAGCATGTCGACGTCCGCCTCACCGCCCCCGACGGCTACTCGACCCAGCGCAGCTACTCCATCGCCTCGGCCCCCACTCCGGGCCGGCTGGAGCTGACCGTGCAGCGGGTCGACGACGGCGAGGTCTCGTCCTACCTGGTGGACATCGCCGAACCGGGCGACGCGTTCGAACTACGCGGCCCGGTCGGCGGCTACTTCACCTGGTCCCCGGCCAACCCCTCCCCCGTCCTGCTGATCGGCGGCGGCTCCGGCGTGGTCCCGCTGATGTCGATGATCCGCACCCGGGCGGCCGCGGTGGACGGTGTGGCGCCGTTCCGGCTGGTGTACTCGACGCGGTCCCCCTCCTCCGTGTTGTACGGCGGTGAGCTGGACGGGGCCGCCGTGCCCGGTGTCGAGATCGTGCTCGCGTACACCCGGGAGGCGCCGCCGGGGTCGGCGCGGCCGGCCGGACGGGTCGACGGTGCGTTGCTGGCCGGTCAGGGCTGGGGGCCCGAGCGTATGCCGTTGTGCTTTGTCTGCGGGCCCACCGGGTTCGTGGAGGCGGTGGCCGATCTGCTGGTCGACCAGGGGCATCCCGCCGATCGCATCAGGACCGAACGTTTCGGACCCACTGGAGGCGCATCATGACCGACCCACGGGTCGACGGCAACGAGCTCGCCGGGCCGCTGCGCGAGGTCTTCGCCGTCGACATCACCGCGGCGCTGTGCCGGTGCGCGGGCTGCGGCAGGGCGGGCGCCGTCGCCGAACTCCAGGTGTACGACCGTGCGCCCGGCCTGGTCGGCCGCTGCCCGGAGTGCTCCGCGGTGGTGCTGCGCCTGGTCCGCGGCCCCGGCCGCGCCTGGCTGGACCTCAGCGGCCTGTCGTACGTCGAATGCCCCATGCCGGACAACTGACCGAGGCACGGGTCACTCCCGGCAGGTGACCGTGACACGGTGCCAGGAGGTGTTGGCATAGCCCTTGGGGTTCCACACGCTCCGGGGTGACTCGGGCTGGGTGGCGGCGGCGTCGTCCCAGGCGCGGACGGCGATGGTGGTCTCGCCCGCCGGGAGGCGGGCGGTGGCGCGCCAGTGCCGCCAGGCCCAGGGGCCGGCGGGAGAGCCGAGGTCGGCCCGTTGCCAGGTGGTGCCGCCGTCCAGGGAGACCTCGACGCGAGCGACCGCGCGTCCGCCGCCGGTGTAGGCGTAGCCGGCGACCTCGGTGGGCCCGGGGGCGAGGCGGTCGCCGTCGCCGGGCCGCAGGATCGCCGAGTTGAGCGGGACCGGGCCGAGGGGGATGCCGTCCGGGTCCGGGCCGGGGACGGCGGGCAGCATGCGGTAGGCGATGGCCTGGTAGTAGTTGCCGGACGGCTCGGCCAGCGCGGTGATCCGGGTGAGCCATTTGACGCTGCGGGCGCCGATCCACCCGGGCACCACGACCCGCAGCGGCGCGCCGTGGACGGGCGGCAGCGGCTCGCCGTTCATCTCCCAGGCCAGCAGCACCTCCGGCGCGACGGCCTTGGCGAGCGGGACGGACCCGCCGTACGGCTGGGGCGGCGACACCTCCATGGAGACGTCGCACCCCTGGAACGCGATGTGCGCGGCACCAGCCCGCAGCCCGGCGCGGGTCAGGACGTCCGCGAGCCCGGTGCCGCTCCAGACCGCCGTGGACGTGGCGCCGGGCCCCCAGGGATCCTCCCCCGGGATGTCCCGCACGCCGAGCAGCCCGGCGCGCCGGTTGCCCGCGCACTGCAGCGTGGCCACCACCGTCCGCTCGGGGAACCCGGTCCGCAGGTCCGCTAGGGAGAGCTCCAGCTCCCGCTCGACCAGGCCGTCCACGGTGAGCCGCCAGGCGCCGAGGTCGACGGCGGGCACCGCGGCGTGGTCACGGACGTAGAAGGCGTCGACGGGCGTGATCACCTGCTCGGCCAGCACGGCCGGCGGCGGCTCGGCGTTGTACGGGTGCGCGTGATGCACCCGCATGTCATCCCTTTTGCCCCATTTGTCCACACCGCCGGGATTCCCGCCCCCGGGAGTGCCGACACCTGGGCATCAGCCCTCAGGGCTCAGGCGTACGCCTTCAGTAAAGTCGCCTCGGCGTCGTCCAGGTAGTCGGTCAGCGCCGCGCGGGCGCCCTCGACGTCGCCGGCCTCGATGAGCCCGAGGATCCTGCGGTTGCGCGGGAGGTAGCGCCCGTGGAAGGCGCGCGGGTCCGTCACCACGAGGAACCCCAGGCGCAGCTCGGCGAGCACCTGCGACATCAGCTCCGTCGTCCTCGGGCTGCCCATGAGGTCGACGACGGCCTGATGGAACTCCATGTTCGCGGTGCCCACGTCGCCCCAGCGCTCCTCCTCGGCAGCCTTCTCGGCGGCGCCCACCGCCTCGCGCAGACCGGCCAGCCCCTCCTCGGCGGGAGGTGACGCGTCGCCCACCGCGGCGCACTCCACGAGACGGCGGATCCGGTAGAGATCCCGCACGTCGGCGGCGGTAAGAGCCCGGACGAAGACACCGCGGTTGAGCTTGTGCACGAGCAGCCGCTCGTGGGAGAGCAGGCGGAACGCCTCGCGCAGCGTGTTGCGGGAGACGCCGAGGGCGTTGCCGATGACGTCCTCGGCGAGCCGGGCGTCCGGCTTGAAGAGACCCTGGGTGATGTGCCGGCGCAGGATGGCCGCCGTCCGCTCGGCGGTGCTGCTGTGCTCGAGCAGCCCACGGTCCCGTCCGAGGCGTTCGGCCGCCTCCGCCACACCATCAACCACGACCGCGTGGCCCTTCCCTCGACTGCCGTTTCCCACCACGAATCACCAGCTCAGCGGGGAGCCGCCGACCGGCGGGCACACCCTCCCGACCGTGGTTGCGGGCATCGTAGCACGCATGGGGTATTGCTCCCATGATTGAGGATCTCTATGTTGAATGGAAGGATCGCCGTATTGCCGCCTGTGACTATCGTACTACAAAAGTATTGTCAGATCGTTCAACGATCGCTATCGTTCAGCACATGGGCCCCGCCGGGGCTCGGGAGACGTGGGTGTGTCGTCTCCGATCAGGCAGATACCGGCAACGAGGTGTGACATGACGACATCGAGCACGCCACAACCAGCCATCACCGAGGACCGGGGACCCCGGGCCTTCGCCTGGTACACCACGCTCGGCAAAGAGGGCCAAAAGGCCTTCAAGGGAGCGTTCCTGGGGTTCAGCCTGGACTCCTACGACTTCTGGGTCCTGCCTCTCGGCCTGGTCGCGATCGCGGCGACCTTCGGCCTCGGCACCGCCGAGACGGGGCTGCTCGCCACGGCGACGCTGGTCTGCTCGGCCGTCGGCGGCATCATCGCGGGGGTCCTCGCCGACCGGATCGGCCGGGCCAACACCCTGATGATCACGGTCGTCACCTACGCGGTCTTCACCGCGCTGTGCGGCCTCGCGCCCAACTACGAGATCCTGCTGGTCTTCCGCGCCCTCCAAGGCGTGGGCTTCGGCGGCGAATGGGCCGCCGGGGCCATCCTGGTCGCCGAGTACGCCACCTCGCGGCATCGCGGACGGGCAGTCGCGGTGATCCAGAGCTCATGGGCGGTCGGCTGGGGCGTCGCGGTCGTCGCCTACACGCTGGTGTTCCAGCTGGTCGACCAGGACCTCGCCTGGCGGGTGCTGTTCTGGACCGGAGCGCTGCCCGCGCTGCTGGCGATCTGGGTGCGGCGCAACGTCGTCGACGCGCCCGAGCACGCCGAGCGGCGCAGGCGGGCCGGGCACGCCTCCCTCTTCGCCATCTTCGGCGACGGCCTCGGCCGGACCACCTTCTTCGCCACGATGCTCGCCACCGGGGTGCAGGGCGGCTACTACACGCTGGCCACGTGGGTGCCCACGTACCTCAAGAGCGAGCGCGGGCTGACGGTGATCGGCACGGGGGGCTACCTCGCCTTCCTGATCACCGGGGCGTTCATCGGCTATCTCACCGGGGGGCACTTCACCGACCGCATCGGGCGCAGGGCGACGTTCGCCGTCTTCGCGGTGCTCAGCGGGAGCCTGATCGTGCTGTACACGCAGCTGCCGGCGGACGCCAACACGTACGTGATGTTCCTCGGGTTCCCGCTCGGGTTCTGCTCCTCGGCCATCTTCTCCGGCTTCGGGGCGTACCTCGCCGAGCTGTACCCGGGGCACATCCGGGGCAGCGGGCAGGGCTTCACGTACAACGTCGGGCGGGGGCTCGGGGCGTTCTTCCCGGCGATCATCGGGTACCTGGCCACGAGCTATAGGGTTGGCGGTGCCATGGCGTTCGGCGCCCTGGCGTACGGGCTCGCCGTGATCGCGCTCCTCGGGCTGCCCGAGACCCGCGCCCGGGACCTGTCCTGAAGGCACGGTCACACCGGCCTTACTGAAACCATTACACCGCCGCACGGACACGGAGCAGATGGTGCCTGAACCGACCATACGCATCGACCTCAACTCCGACCTCGGGGAGGGGTTCGGCCGCTGGGAACTGGGCGACGACGACGCGTTGCTGTCCATCGTCACCAGCGCCAACGTGGCCTGCGGCTTCCACGCCGGCGACCCGACGATCATGCGGCGGGTCTGCGGGACCGCGGCGGGCCTGGGCATCGCCATCGGCGCCCAGGTCGGCTACCGGGACCTCGCCGGCTTCGGGCGGCGCTTCATCGAGATGCCGCCCGAGACGCTGGCCGACGAGATCGTCTACCAGATCGGCGCCCTGGACGCCTTCGCCCGGCTGGCCGGGACGCGCGTCTCCTACGTCAAGCCGCACGGCGCCCTGTACAACGCGATCGTGCACCACGAGGCCCAGGCGGGCGCCGTCGTGGCCGCCGTCCAGGCGTACGACCCGCTCCTGCCGGTGCTGGGGCTGCCCGGCTCGGCCTGGCTACGCCTCGCCGCCGAAGCGGGCCTAACCACCGTCGCCGAGTGCTTCGCCGACCGCGCCTACACCCCCCAGGGCACACTCGTCCCCCGCGACCGCCCCGGCGCCGTACTGCACGACCCCGGCGAGGTGGCGCGCCGCACCGTCCGCATGGCTCTAGGCGAGCCGATCGAGGCCGTAGACGGCTCCCCCCTGATCATCCACGCCCGCTCCATCTGCGTCCACGGCGACAGCCCCGGCGCCGTCACCATGGCCCGCGCGATACGCACAGCCCTCACCGCCCACGGCATCGAACCGACTCCCTTCGCCGCACCGAGAGGTCCAGCACCGGCCGCCCCAGCACCAGGTGGCCCAGCACCAGGCGATCCGGCATCAGGCGCCCCAGCACCAGGCGCCCCAGCACCAGGCGATCCGGCACCAGGTGGCCCGGCACCAGGCGATCAGGCACCAGGCGATCCAGCATCAGGCGCCCCAGCACCAGGTGGCCCGGCACCAGGTGGCCCGGCACCAGGTGGCCCGGCACCAAGTGGTCCTGCGTCCGCGCCGGACCCGTCCGCTCATACGGCCGCACCGGCCCCCTCCGCCCCGGCGGGCACGGAGGAGCGGTGAACCCCCGGCTGCGGCGGTGCGGGGACGGCGCACTGCTGGTGGAGGTGGACAGTGTCGACGAGGTGGTCGCGTTGTACGACGCGGTCGCGGGCGAGCCGCCCGAGGGGGTGACCGATCTGCTTCCCGCGGCGCGCACGCTGCTGGTGCGTTTCGAGCCGCCCGCGCGGCCGGACACGGTCGGCGCGGCGATCCTCGCCGCAAGGCCACGGCCCGGCCGGCGAGCCGAGGCCGGGGAGGTGACGATCCCGGTGACGTACGACGGGGCGGACCTCGCCGAGGTGGCCGGGCTGACAGGACTGACCGAGCGCGAGGTGGTGGCCGCGCACACCGGCACCCCGTGGGTCGTGGCGTTCTGCGGCTTCGCGCCGGGTTTCGGGTACCTAGTCGGCGGCGACCCCCGGCTGGAGGTCCCGCGCCGCACCGAGTCCCGGATCCGGGTCCCCGCCGGTTCCGTAGCGCTGGCCGCCGGATTCAGCGCCGTCTACCCCCGTGAGTCCCCCGGCGGCTGGCGCCTCATCGGCCGCACCGCCCTCCAAGTATGGGACGTCACCGCCACCCCACCCGCCCTCCTCCGCGCCGGCACCCACGTCCACTTCACGGAGGCCACACCGTGACCGACCTCGCTCCTTCCCGGAGGCGCACCGTGGATGACCTCGCTCCTTCCCGGAGGCGCACCGTGGATGACCGCGCTCCTTCCCGAAGGCGCACGGTGGATGACCTCGCTCCTTCCCGGAGGCGCACCGTGGGTGACCGCGCTCCTTCCCGGAGGCGCACCGTGGTTGACCGCGCTTCTCCCCCGAGGCGCATCGTGGTTGACCGCGCTCCTTCCCGGAGGCGCACCGTGGATGACCGCGCTTCTACATGGAGGCGCACGGTGGGTGAGCTCGCTTCTTCCCGGAGGCGCACCGTGGATGACCGCGCTCCTTCCCGAAGGCGCACCGTGGATGACCGCGCTTCTACATGGAGGCGCACGGTGGATGACCTCGCTCCTTCCCGGAGGCGCACCGTGGATGACCGCGCTTCAACATGGAGGCGCACGGTGGATGACCTCGCTTCTTCCCGAAGGCGCATCATGGCTGACCGCGCTTCTTCCCGGAGGCGCACGGTGGGTGAGCTCGCTCCCCCGGGCGTCCCCACGACGGCGACGGAGGCCCGCCGTGGGTGATCGTGCGGTGCTGGAGGTGCTCACACCCGGGCCGATGACCACGGTGCAGGACCTCGGCCGTCCCGGGCTGGGCGACCTCGGCGTGGGCCGGTCCGGTGCCGCCGACCGGGACGCGCTGCGGCTCGCCAACCGGCTGCTGGCGAACCCGGAGGGGGCGGCGGCGCTCGAGGTGACGATGGGGGGGCTGGCGGTGCGGGCGCACGGGCACCTGCTGGTCGCGCTCACCGGCGCCCGGTGTCCGGCCACGGTCACCGACCCGGCCGGACGGACCCGGGGGATCGGCCACCGCGCCGTGGAGTGCCTGCCCGCCGGGGGCGTGCTGCGGCTCGGCCACCCGCCGCGCGGCCTGCGCACCTACCTGGCCGTGCGGGGTGGCCTGGCCGTCGAGCCGGTTCTGGGCTCCCGGTCCACCGACACCATGGCGGGCCTCGGCCCACCCCGTCCCGTCCCCGGTTCCCTGCTCCCCATCGGCCCCCCACCGGAGGCGTTCCCCCTGGTCGACCTGGCCCCCGCCCCCGAGCCCCCGCCCGGAGACACCGTGCTGGAGGTCCTGCCCGGTCCCCGTGACGACTGGTTCGCCGGCGACGCGCTCGACGCGTTGTGCTCCGAGCCGTACGAGGTGACCCCCGACAGCGACCGCGTCGGCATGCGCCTGCGCGGTCCCAAGCTGACCCGCACCCGCGACGGCGAACTCCCCCCCGAGGGCATGGTGCCGGGAGCGCTCCAAGTCCCCCCCTCCGGCCAGCCCACCCTGTTCCTAGCCGACCACCCCGTAACTGGCGGCTACCCCGTAATAGCCGTAGTCCGTACCCACCACGTCCCCCAAGCCGCCCAGGCCCGCCCAGGCGACCGGATCCGCTTCCGCCTGACCCGATGAAACCCACCAAGGAGGGCCGGAAACACAACCCGAGGACGACCGCCTGACGGCGGACACGTATAGCGAGGTCGGGAGGAGGCTGGACCTGCGGAAATGGACAGAACCATCGCAGTCGAGCACGGTGAGCCCCGGCAGGCCCCGGGGCTGCGGGGGTGTCCCCCGCATAAGAACAGCCCTCGCGGCTCTCGCGCGGAGCGCGGCCTCCGCGAGGACCGTTTCACCGGCACCACACCTATCACCGGTTACCCGCCATACGGCGGCGCCGGATTCGCCGTACAACATCCCACCGCCGCGGCGCCGATCGAGAGAACTCCCGGGGCAGACACCTCCCGGGGCAGACACCTCCCGGGGCAGACACCTCCCGGGGCAGACACCTCCCGGGGCAGACACACCTCCCGGGGCGAACACCTCCCGGGGCGAACACCTCCCGGGGCGAACACCTCCCGGGGCGGACACACCTCCCGGGGCGGACACACCTCCCGGGGCGAACACCTCCCGGGGCGGACACACCTCCCGGGGCGGATTACGGGTTTTCCGCCATACGACGGCGCCGCCGGAGCCCCGTCGCCTCGTCGGGTTTGTCTTTGTCCGGCGCCGGGTCGGCGGGAGGGTGGGCAGCGAACACGGCGCCGTCATACGGCGGGACACCGGCCCGGTGGGACGCGTCGCGGTGGACCACCATGAGCCCGGCAGGGCCCGGGGGCGCGGGGGTGCCCCCCGCACAGGCACAGCCCTTGCCCCCTTTCGCGCGGAGCGCGGCCTCCGCAAGGACCATTTCACCGGGCGCCGTGCGCACCACGGGTTATCCGCCGTACGGCGGCGCCGGATTCGCCGTACAACATCCCACCGCCGCGGCGCCGATCGAGAGGACTACCGGGGCAGACGCCTCCCGGGGCGACGCCTCCCAGGGCGACGCCTCCCGGGGCGACGCCTCCCGGGGCGACGCCTCCCGGGGCGACGCCTCCCGGGGCGACGCCTCCGGGGGCGGACACACCTCCCGGGTGGACACACCTCCCGGGCGGACACACCTCCCGGGCGGACACACCTCCCAGGGCGACGCCTCCCGGGGCGGACACACCTCCCGGGTGGACACACCTCCCGGGGCGGATGCCCGCCGGGGATGCCGCTTCAGGTGGACACTCCCGAGAGCGAATCAGCCCCCGGGGCAACGGAAAGGGTTGTCGAGATGACTGGCTCTGCCGGAGTGGCAGAGGGCATGAGGAGAGGACGAGGGCATGGGTGCAGCGAGTATGGATCCGAGAGGGCTTACGCCGGGGGAGGCGCGGGGGTTGTTTCGGGGTGGGGTGGTCGCGCCTACGGCGGGGTGGGCGGCGGGGTGGGCGCAGGCGAACTTGCTGGTGTTGCCGGAGGAGAGGGCTTATGAGTTCTTGCTGTTCGCGCAGCGGAATCCTCGGGCCTGTCCGGTGCTGGACGTCACGGAGGCGGGGGAGGTCTCGGCGTCGATCTTCGAGGGGGATCTGCGGACCGATCTGCCGGCTTACCGGGTCTATCGGGACGGGGAGCAGGTGGCGGAGGTCGGTGACGTGCGGGAGTACTGGCGGGACGATCTGGTGTGCTTCCTGATCGGGTGCAGCTTCACGTTCGAGGCGGCGCTGCTGGAGGCGGGGGTGCCGGTGCGGCACATCGAGGCGGGGACGAACGTGCCGATGTACCGGACGGCGCGGGAGTGCCGTCCGGCGGGGCGGCTGTCGGGGCCGTTGGTGGTGTCGATGCGGCCGGTGCCCGCCGAGCTGGTGGCCGAGGCGGTGCGGGTGACGGCGCGGTATCCGGCGGTGCACGGCGCGCCGGTGCACGTGGGCGACCCGGCGGCGCTCGGCATCACGGACCTCGACCGGCCCGACTTCGGCGAACCGGTCGAGATCCGCGCCGGGGAGACACCGGTGTTCTGGGCCTGCGGCGTGACGCCGCAGGCCGCGGTCATGAGGTCGCGACCGCCGTTCGCGATCGGTCACGCGCCCGGCCACATGGCGGTGACCGACGCTCGCGACAGCGCGTACCTCGTGCCCTGACGGCGTCCCCGCCCGGGTCCCGGCAAGCCGGGGCCCGGCGGTCCTCTCCTCTCGTCACCAGCCGAAGCCGGTGGGGTAGGTCACCTCGGCGAGCAGCCGCTGGCCGGTGGAGTTCGGGTGGAAGTAGTCCCAGGTGCTCATGTGGGACAGCGTGAACGGGAAGTTGAAGACCGCGCCGCCGTCGTACCGGCAGTTGGCCTGCTCGGCGCACACCCGGGACAGCACCGCGTTGTAGTCGGCGACCCGCTGCCGCACCCGGTCACGCCGCTGGACGTCGGCCTGGTCGGTGGAACGGGGCCTCGCCAGCATGGACTGGCAGATGCTGAGCAGGGCCCACGCGGTACGGGCCGAGGAGCTGTCCTTGCCGACCTCCCACAGCCGCTTGATATCCGGGATGCTGGCGACGAAGACCGCCGCGTTCGGGAGGCCGCCGACGATGGTGCTCATCGCGGCGCGGAACCTGGACTCGAAGTCGGCGACCGAGGTCATCCCGCTCTCCGAGGAGGCGCAGGCGTCGTTCGCGCCGATCAGGATGGTGACGTAGCCGACGCCCTGGGAGACGGCCTGCTGCGCCTGCCCCGCCATGTCGGCGACAACGGCACCGGAGCGGGCGTCGTTGTGGGTGGTCAGGGACGGGTTGACGGCCCGGATGCGGGTGGCGTGGCTGTTGACGCTGGAGGTGGAACCGGTGGACCAGGACCGTGCCGTGCAGTCGACGTAGAAGCCGCAGGCGTTGAACCCGCGGGTGATGGAGTCGCCCATCGACGCCATGGAACTCGGGACGGGCGGCGCCTGGGCGAATGCCGTGGCCGGGGCGAAGGCCACCGGCAGGGCGGAGATGACTGCTGCGAGGAGGACGAGGGTGCGGCGGATGTGCAAGCGAGCCTCCAGGGATCTTCCCCCGATCGCCGATACTGCGCATACTGTCAGCCCGCTTGACTGATTTGACAAGCTAACATTACGACTTACTTACCTGTGAGTAACCTGCGCCCCGAAGCCCCGCGAAGGCCACCCGCGCCCCACCGGGCATCATGGAGGCGTGACCGCACCCGCCGACCTGCCCCCCTCCGAGGACGGCCTCGGCGGCCCACGTCCCGCCCTCCCCGAGGAAACCGTCCGGGCTCTGACCGAGGTGTCGGCCTTCGGGCCCTACTTCGCCGTGTCCACCGGCGAGCCCGCGGCGGAGGACGGCGGCGCGGCCGACATGCACGACCGGGATCCGGCGGAGGACGGCAGCGCGGCGGCCACGCACGGCCGGAGCCCGGTGGCGGATGCCGACACGGCGCCGGGACACGGCTCCGGCTGGCGGCCTCTCGGTGACCTGGCCGCGGACACGGCCCTCCTGCGGGCGCGGATCGCCGACCACGGGCGGCGGCTCGGCACCGGTGAGGAGCGGGTCGCGGCGTCGATCCTGTACCAGGGGCTCGCCGCCCGGCTATGGTCCCCGGTCGTGGGCATGGCCGCCGCGGCCGGCCTGGTGCCGGCGACGGCGGGCGACCTGCGGTGGCGCCCGGCCGCCACGGGCCCGCTCCCCCTCTGGTCGCCTCCCACGGCACGGTGGCTCGCGGTTCCCGGCGGGGCGGCGCGCCAGGCGGAGGCGGTGTACCGGGTGGTGATGGGCGAGGTGCTCGAACCGCTGGCCGCGGCCGTCGGGCGGCTCACCGCGATCGCCCCCGCCCTGCTGCGCGGCAACGCGTCCGCCGCCCTCGCGGGTGTGCTCAAGACCGTCCCGCCCGCGCTCGGCGGCCGTTCGGCCCAGCTGGTGCGCGAGCTGCTCGCCATCGGCGCGCTGGACGGCACCGGGGAGCTCGCCGAGCCCGCGCCGGGCGCGTACTTCTTCGTCCGGCGCAGCTGCTGCCTGTACTACCGCGTCCCCGGCGGCGGGCTCTGCGAGGACTGCGCGCTGCTGCCCCAGAAGGACCGCGACCTGGCGTGGGCCCGCGCGTCCGGCCGGGAAGGAGCGCGATGACCGGCGTACGCGACGACCTCGGGCTGCCCGTGGAACTGCCCGCCGAGGTGCGGCGGGTCGTGTCGCTCGTACCGTCGCTGACCGAGTCCGTGGCGGCCACCGCACCCGGGCTCCTGGTCGGGGCGACCGACTGGTGCTCGCACCCCGCCGAGCTGGACGTGACCCGGGTGCGCGGCACCAAGAACCCCGACCTGGACGCCATAACGGCCCTGCGGCCCGACCTGGTCCTCGCCAACGAGGAGGAGAACCGCGTCCCGGACCTCGACGCGCTGCGTGCCGCCGGGATCCCCGTCTGGGTCACCGTCGTCCGCACCCTCGACGACGCCCTCACGTCGCTGCGCCGCATGCTCGGCACCGCCCTGTCCCTCGACGAGCCCGCCTGGCTGGCCGCCGCGCGAGACGCCTGGGCTCCGCACGCCGCCAGAGAGGAACGGCGCGCGGTGATCCCCGTGTGGCGCAAGCCGTGGATGGTGGCCGGCCGCGACACCTTCGCCGGCGACCTGCTCCTCCACCTCGGCGTACGCAACCTCTACGCGGGCCACCCCGACCGCTACCCGAAGATCCCCCTCGCCGACCTCCTGGCCTCCGGCCCCGACCTGGTCGTCCTCCCCGACGAGCCGTACCGCTTCACCCCCGGCGACGGCCCCGGCTTCTTCCCCGGCGTGCCCGCCGCCCTGGTCAGCGGGCGCCACCTCACGTGGTACGGCCCCTCCCTGGCCGAGGCGCCCGCCGTGCTGGCCGGCGCCCTCGACCGGGCACGCTAGGACCACGTCCGTCACTTAAAGCGACACCTGGTCTACGCTGGGCCAGATGAGGGTGCGGGCGAGGTGAACGCGCAGGTCTGGGGACAGTTGGGGTGCCTTGGGCTGGCGTTCCTGCTGTCCGCGGTCATCGGGCTGGAACGGGAGGTCCGGCAGAAGGCCGCGGGGTTGCGCACGCACACAGTGGTCGGGTTCGCGGCGGCACTGATCATGATCGTGTCGAAGTTCGGGTTCGGGGACGTGCTGGGGCAGCACGTGACGCTCGACCCCTCCCGGGTGGCGGCGCAGATCGTGTCGGGCATCGGCTTCCTCGGCGCCGGACTGATATTCGTGCGGCGGGACGCCGTGCGGGGGCTCACGACGGCGGCGGCGGTGTGGCTGACGGCCGCGGTCGGGATGGCGGCGGGCGCGGGGCTGTGGATGCCGGCCGTGGTGGTGACCTTCGGTTACCTCGTGGCGATGCTGCTGCTGACCCCGCTGGCGGATCACCTCCCGCGTTCGAAGTACGCGCCGTCACGGTTGCGGATGACCTATCTCGACCGGCGGGGGGCGCTGCGGCGGGTGCTGGAGGAGTGCACGCGGCGGGGGTTCACCGTCAGCGAGTTGTCCATCGAACATCCCCCGGACCAGCGGCGGCCGCTCGCCGTCTCGTTGCTGATGACCTTGCAGGGCGCCGGGCATCTCAACGAGCTGACGGCCGCGCTGTCGGCCGTCGACGGAGTGCTGGTCGTGGTCGCCGAGGACACCCACGCCACCCTGGGCTGACCAGCGGTTTCACCCCCGAGGCCCCGGGCAGGATCCGATGATGACGCGTGATCTCGTACACGGAGCGGTCAGCGGGGCCCTGGCCACCGTCGCCATGAGCGCCGCGATGGTGGCGGGCGACCAGGCGGGGATGATGAAGGGCGGGCATCCGCCGAAGCACATCGCCCGTGCCGTGCTGCCGGGCCACAAACGGCGGCCGAAGCCGGGCGAGGGCGTGCTCGGCGCGGTCGCGCACATGGGCTTCGGCGCGGCGGCCGGGGCGCTGTTCGCCATGATCGCCGACGGCGGGCGGGCCCGGGTGTCGCGCGGCGTCGCCTACGGCCTGACGATCTGGGTGGTCAGCTACCAGGGCTGGGTGCCGCGCCTCGGCATCCTGCCGCCCGTCCACCGGGACCACCCGGAGCGGCAGACCGTCATGGCCGCCGCGCACGTCGTCTACGGCGCCGCGCTGGTGCTCGCCCTGAACCGCCTGCGCTCCCGCGCGACGGCGAAAGCCTCCCAGCCGTCGAGCCCGATGCCGCTCCCGGCCGGCGAGGCCATCCCCGCCCACTGACCGGCGACGCCGTACCCCCGCTCACCGGCGGGCGCCGTCACGACGCTCTGAGCCGGCGCCGTCACGACGTTCTGAGCCGGTCAGTCGGCACCGAGGCGCCGCAGCAGGCTCTCCCTCCGGGCCTCCAGGGTCTCCACGAGCACTTCCTGCTGCTCGGCCATGGTGATCATCGTGGACATCTCGGCCGCGTCGGTGGGCGCGTCCGAGCGGTCGCCGATCCGCTCGCGTATCTCCTTGGCCGACTGCCGCAGCCGGGTCAGGTCCTCCTCCACCTCGCGCAGTTTCTCCCTGAGCGACAGCTCGCCCGGCATGTCGTCGACGTGCTCCCCGGTCTGCCCGGTCATCGTCCGCTCCCCCCTCGTGCGGTCAATCCCCTACCGCGCCCATACCCCCATGCCGGGGACTAACCCCGTGCCCTCCGGTCAGTGGGTTGATGACCAAGAACACCGTCCAGCAAAAGCCGATAAATGGGACAAGGACCGGCTAAGGTGCTGGGCGACCGATCACGCGAGGAGTGGCAATGAGCGAGTACGCGGTGACCTTCGACCTGGTCGACGCCGACAAGGACGGGCTCATCTCCGCCGAGGAACTGCTGCACCTCATGGAGGTGCTCGGCCAGCCCGTGACGCGGGAGGCCGCCGATGCGGCGGTCGGACAGCTCGATGTGGACGGCGACGGCCTCATCTCGCTCGAAGAGTTCTCCCGCTACCTGAGCTCCACCGGCAACTGAGACACCGAACCCGCCCGGCACGGCGCCGGGCGGGTTCGTCGTGTCTCGGATCAGCCGGTGATGTAGATCTGGCTGAAGACCTCGGACAGCTTCTGCACGTCCTCGGTCACGCCCACCAGGGGGGCGGACGGGTCGAAGATGGTGGAGAGCCGCCGCTGCAGGGGCTCCAGCTTGTCGAGCTGCTCCCACGCGGGGGTCGCGGCCAGCTGCGCGCCGAGCACCTGGTAGGTGCTGCCCTTGCCGTCCTGCCAGCGGGTCCACAGGTTGACCGTCGCGGCGCCGTCCTTCAGCGGGGAGGCCACCCGGTCCTGCGCCACCGCGGCGGCCTGCTCGGCGTTCAGCGGGGCGTCGGACTTGCCGGCGAGGCTCGCGTCCTCGGCGCCGATCTGGGCCAGGGTGTCCCAGGCCAGGGCCTTGACCTTGGTCCACTGGTTGCGCTGGGCGTCGGCCAGGCCGATCTTCCAGGCGGCGTACGACCCGCCGAGCAGGCCGCTGTCCAGCACGAGCTGGTCGACCGAACCGGAGGTCAGCAGGGGCTCGATGTTCTCGGCGGTGAGCAGCGGGTACCGCTTCTTCATCTCCGCCGAGCACAGCTCGTTGGCGCCGCAGCCGAACTCCGGCACCACCGTGTGCACGCCGAGCTTCTTGCCGGGGGCCACCTGGTGCAGCGCCGCGGCGGCCGCGGTGACGAACTTGCCCATCTCCTCGGGGGTCTTCACCGCGCCGTTGTAGCCGAGCTGCGAGGCGAAGCGGATGCCGACGACGCCGGGCTGCGCGGCCAGCGCACCGACCTTCTTGGCGGCGGCGGCCAGCGCGGCGGCCCCGGCGGCGTAGTCGTCGACCAGCTCGGTGTCGATCCACACCCGCATGCCCTTGGCCGTGGCGGCGGCGACGGCCTGCCCGGCGGCGGTCCGCGCGGCGGCGGCGATCTCCTCGGGCGTCACCGAGCAGGTCTCCCCCGCGGTCTGGCAGGTCGGCGGGGTGTCGTCCTCCACGTAACCCTCGGGGGCCGGGTCCCCGTCGCCGTGGGCCTCACCGTCACCCTCGCCGTCGGCGTTGCAGGTCTCGACCGTGCAGTCGATCCAGCCGACCGGGTACTCGGTGGCCTCCTTCAGCTTCGCGCCGTCGTCCTTGGCCCAGAACCGGACGATGTCCAGCGCCTCCTTGGGCGTCGGAGCCATCCAGAAGCACTGCGGGTCGGTCTCCTTGGCCCCGTTGGTGACGTTCTTGCAGTCGCCGTCGCCGTCGTCGGAGAACGCCGATGCGGCCGGAACTCCCACCGCGATGACGGTGAGGGCGGCGCCGAGGGCGAGGGCTCTCCTGATTCGCATCAAGCGTCTCCTTGTGCGGCACTATGGCGATTAGCGGTGATCGTCCGTAAACGAGCGTAACGACTGTATCGGCCGTATCTTTACTCGGCCAGTGACTCACAGGGATTGTTCACCCTAGGCCTGCTCGGCAGGGAACCGTTCACCGACCGCTCAGGTGAGCGCCTCGCCGACCTCGGCCGCCACCGCCACCACGCGCGGCCCGAGCGTGGCGGCGTCCAGGGCGCCGAAGGTCACCAGGCCCACCGACGCCTCCAGCCACGGCACACCCGCCAGCGGAGCGGCTATCCCGCGCGCCCCCTCCTGAAGCTGCCCTTCGGTGACGGTGTACCCGGTGGCGCCCTCGCGCGAGGCCAGGATCGCCAGCCCCGCCGCGCCACGAGAGAGGGGATGCCTGGCGCCTTCGCGGTAGGCGACGTGCATGTCGGTCCACGTCGGCTCCACCACGGCGATGGCGAGCCCCTCGTCCCCCTCGGCCACCGTCAGATGCGCGGTGGCCCCCGCGTGCTCCGCCAGCCGCCGCAACGCGGGCAGCGCCGCGGCCCGCAGCAACGGCTGCACGGCCCGCGCCAGCGCCAGCACCCCGAACCCCAGGTGCACCCGCCCGTCCGCGTCCCGCCGCGCGAACCCCTCGTTCTGGAGAGTGGTGAGCAGCCGATACACGATCGGCCGGCTCAGCCCCAGCTCCTGCGCGAGCTCGGTCGGCGTACGCCCCCGGTGCCCGTCCGCGAGCAGCCGCAGCAGCCGCAGCCCCCTCTCCAGGGTCTGCGCCGACTCCGGCCCCGCCTTGTGATCCACCTTCCCGATTATCCGCCGCTCCCACGCCGCGTTCACCTGCTCCGGCGGGAAGTTGACATCGTCTGGAGGATGGCGGATCGTCGTACGTATAGAGGACAATGGCGTCCGATATGCGTACGGAGGGAGTGGGCCATGCCGTACTACCGCAGTGTTGGCGAAGTGCCTCGGAAGCGGCACGTGCAGTTCCGGCGGCCGGACGGTGGGCTGTACGCGGAGGAGTTGATGGGCGAGGAGGGGTTCTCCTCGGACTCCTCGCTGCTGTACCACCGGCATCTGCCGACCGCGATCGTCAAGGCCGAGGCCGTCACCGAGGGGGTGCGGGCGGGGCTATCGCCGAACATGCCGTTGTCGCCTCGGCACTTCCGGACCTCGCAGCTGCCGGTGGGCGGGGACATGGTGACGGGGCGGCAGCCGCTGGCGGGGAACGGGGACGTCCGCATGTCGTACGTCGCGGCGGACCGGGCCAGTGAGCTGTACCGGAACTCCAAGGGCGACGAGTGCGTCTACGTCGCGTCGGGGCGGGTGCGGCTGGAGACCACCTACGGGGCGCTGGACGCGGGGGAAGGCGACTACGTCGTCATCCCGACCGGGACCATCCATCGGTGGGTGCCGCTGGACGGGACGACGGTCACGGGGCTGGCCATCGAGGCGGCGGGGCACATCCGGCCGCCCAAGCGGTACCTGTCGCAGTACGGGCAGTTCCTTGAGCACGCGCCGTACTGCGAGCGGGACCTGCGGGCACCTACCGAGCCGCTGATCACCGAGGGGTCGGAGACGCCGGTGCTGGTGCGCACGCGGGGCGGGCTGACCAAGCTGACCTACGCCCACCACCCGTTCGACGTGGTCGGGTGGGACGGGTACCTGTATCCCTACGCGTTCAACATCGCCGACTTCGAGCCCATCGTGAAGCGCACGCACGCGCCGCCGCCCGTGCACCAGACCTTCGAAGGGCCCGGGTTCGTGGTCTGCTCGTTCTGCCCACGACCGCTGGACTTCCACCCGGACGCGGTGCCGATCCCCTACAACCACCACAACGTGGACTCCGACGAGTTCATGTTCTACGCGGGCGGCGACTACACCGCGCGCAAGGGCTCGGGTATCGACGTCGGCTCCATCTCGCTGCACCCCGCCGGGTTCACCCACGGCCCGCAGCCGGGCGCGGTGGAGGCGGCCGTGGAGGCCGTGCGGCAGGGGCACAAGGTCACCAGCGAGCTGGCGGTCATGGTCGACACCTTCCGCCCCCTGGACCTCGGCGACGCCGCGCTGTCCTGCGAGGACCCCGGCTACGCCTGGACGTGGGCCCGATGATCACCCCTGACCTGCCCTCCGCCGGCCCGCCGCCCGGTGGCGGCGCCGACCCGGCCACCAGCCGCTCCGCCGCGCCCGGTCGAGGCGCCACCGCCGGCCCGGCCGCGCCCATCACCCACCCCGACGCCGGCCCGCTGCTCACCGCCCTGGTGGACGACGCGGGGCTGTTCCCGCCGTCCCTGCTGCCCATGTCGGCGGCGCTCGCCCGGCACGCCGCGGACGAGGACGCCGGGAGCCCCGTGCTCACCCACCGGTTCCTGTGCCCGTCCGGGCGCCTTTCCGAGCTGCGCGCCTCGGTGACACGGCCGCTGCGGATCGGCCTCATCCTGGAGTCGCCCGAGCCGCCCCGCCTCGACACGCTCGCCGGGGAGCCGCGGATCACCGTGGACCTGATCGAGGTCCGCCTGCCGGACGGCGCCACCGTGGACGAGGTGGTGCGCCGGGTGGGCGCGCCGGACGGCACACGGCTGTTCGTCGAGGTCCCGGCCGTCGAGCCGCACCACGCGCCCCCGGGCGTGGGATTGAAGGTGCGCTGCGGCGGCCCCACGGCCGCCCAGACCCCCACCGCGCACGAGCTCGCGGCGTTCATCACGCACTGCGTCGCGAACGGCATCCCGTTCAAGGCCACCGCGGGGCTGCACCACGCGGTGCGCCACCCCGACCCGTCCCTCGGCACCTACCGGCACGGCTTCCTCAACCTGCTGCTCGCCGTGTGCGCCGCCGTCGAGGACCGCGACCCGGTGCCCGTACTGGAGAGCATGGACCGGCACGAGCTCGCGCGGCACGCCCGCGAGGTGACACCCGCCACCGCGCACCGCGCCAGGGAGCTGCTCGTGTCCTACGGCTCGTGCAACACGCACACGCCCGGCGACGACCTGCGGGCGCTCGACCTGGTGGACGGCCAGCGGGCGCGGGTCGCCGAGCACCCGTCCACCTGGGTGCCCGGCGCCGACGGCTCCGGCTTCACCGCCGCCAACCTGCCCTACGGGATGTTCTCCCTCGACGGCGAGACGCCGAGGGCCGGCGTGCGGATCGGCCACCACGTGCTCGACCTCGCGCCCGCGCTGCACGACGAGGTGTTCGCGAGCGGCAGCCTCAACGCGTTCCTGGCCAGGGGCCGCACGGCGTGGCACGACATCCGGCGGCGGATCCAGTGCCTGCTCGACGCGGACGCCCCCGAGGCGGCAGCCAACCGCGCGGCGCTGGAACCGCATCTCGTGCCGCTGGAGCGGGTGCGCATGCATCTGCCGGTGGAGATCGGGGACTACGTCGACTTCTACTGCTCGCTGGAGCACGCGACCAACCTCGGCCGCATGTTCCGCCCCGACGAGAACCCGCTCAAGCCCAACTGGCGGCACCTGCCGGTCGGGTACCACGGCCGGTCGGGCACCGTCGTGGTGTCCGGCACGCCGATCGTCCGGCCGCGCGGGCAACGGCCGCCCGCGCCGGACAGCAAGCCGCCCCGCCCGGTGTTCGGGCCGTCGGCGAAGCTCGACATCGAGGCCGAGCTGGGGTTCGTCGTCGGCACACCCACCCGGCTCGGCGAGACCGCCGGGGACCTCGCCGACCACGTGTTCGGCGTGGCACTGGTCAACGACTGGAGCGCCAGGGACATCCAGGCGTGGGAGTACGTGCCGCTCGGCCCGTTCCTCGGCAAGTCGTTCGCCACGTCGATGTCGGCCTGGATCACCCCGCTCGAAGCGCTCGCGCACGCCCGGGTGCCCGGCCGCGCCCAGGACCCCGAGCCGCTCGACTACCTGCGCAGGCGGGAGCCCTGGGGGCTGGACATCACCATGGAGGTGCTGCTGGACGGCGAGCGCGTGTCCCGTCCGCCGTACCGCGAGATGTACTGGACGCCCGACCAGATGCTCGCGCACATGACGGTGAACGGCGCCCGGCTGCGCACCGGGGACCTGTTCGCCAGCGGCACCGTGTCCGGGCCCGACGCGGGGCAGCGCGGTTCGCTGATCGAGCTCACCTGGAACGGCAGCGAGCCGGTGAAGTTGTCCGACGGGCGCACCCGGGCGTTCCTCGAGGACGGCGACACCGTCACCGTCACCGCGACCGCCCCCGGGCCGGACGGCACCCCGATCGTCCTCGGGGAGGTGACCGGCACGATCAGCCCGGCGCGCACCGCTCCGTGACCCCGCCCAAGGGGTTTCTCGCCCTGCGCGTTGCGCCCATATGGGGTTACGGTGGAGGAGGGAACCATCCGCGCCTCGGACGCGTTTTCCTCTTAGGAGGGCCGGTGCGATGGACTCGTGGATCTTCTGGTTGATCCTCGCGGCGGCGCTGGGCGTGGCGGAGATATTCACGCTCACCGCGGCACTGGGGCTACTTGGTGCCGCCGCGCTGCTCACGGCGGCGGTGGCGGCGATCGGACTGCCGACAGGCGTGCAGCTCGCGGTGTTCATCCTCAGCGCGGTGTCCAGCCTGATGGTGCTGCGTCCCATCGCCCAGCGGCACATCAGCCAGCCTCCGTCGCAACGGTTCGGGGTTTCCGCGCTCGTCGGGAAGTCCGCCTACGTCACCCGCGAGGTCACCGGCCGTGAGGGCCGGGTGCGCATCGGCGGGGAGGAATGGTCCGCCCGCGCCTACGACGAGACGCTCGTCATCCCGCCCGGCACGACGGTGGACGTCATCGAGATCGAGGGGGCCACGGCCCTTGTCTATCCCCGGGAGTAGTTCAGGGAGTTGATCCAATGGACGCCGCACTCATCGCCGGAATCCTGATCGTCCTTCTCGCGGTGTTCACCGTCCTACGCGCCGTGCGGATCGTGCCGCAGGCCCGCGCGGGCAACGTCGAGCGCCTCGGCCGATACTCACGGACTCTCGGGCCTGGCCTGAACTTCGTGATCCCGTTCGTGGACCGGGTCCGTCCGCTCATCGACCTGCGCGAGCAGGTGGTGTCGTTCAAGCCACAGCCCGTGATCACCGAGGACAACCTGGTGGTCGACATCGACACGGTCCTGTACTTCCAGGTGACCGACCCGCGCGCCGCGGCGTACGAGATCGCCAACTTCATCCAAGGTGTCGAGCAGCTCACCGTGACCACGCTGCGCAACGTGGTCGGCGGGATGGACCTGGAGAAGACCCTCACCTCACGGGACACCATCAACAGCCAGCTGCGCGGAGTGCTGGACGAGGCCACCGGCAAGTGGGGCATCCGGGTCAACCGCGTGGAGATCAAGGCCATCGACCCGCCGAGGAGCATCAAGGAGGCGATGGAGAAGCAGATGCGCGCCGAGCGTGACAAGCGCGCCGCGATCCTCACCGCCGAAGGCTTCCGCCAGTCGCAGATCCTCACCGCCGAGGGTGAGAAGCAGAGCTCCATCCTGCGCGCCGAGGGCGAGCGCACCTCCGCCATCCTCAAGGCCGAAGGCCAGTCCCAGGCCATCGACGAGGTCTTCCAGGCCGTCCACCGCAACGACCCCGACCCCAAACTCCTCGCCTACCAGTACCTCCAGGTCCTCCCCCAGCTGGCCCAAGGCCAAGGCAACACCTTCTGGGTGATCCCCAGCGAGATAACCTCCGCCCTCCAAGGCATCTCCAAAGCCTTCACCGAATCCCTCCCCCCCTCCCAAGCCACCCGCGACACCACCCCCCACCGCGACAAGGCCCACTCCGAAGCCACCACCGCCGAAAAAGCCGCCGAAGCCGCCATAGCCGACGCCGAATCAACCTCCCCCCGCCAACTGAACCCCGCCCCCCAACCCTTCG